>NZ_JBHYXZ010000133.1:0-4660 GCF_042752395.1 Actinosynnema sp. NPDC059335
GTGGGGGCGCGGGCCGCCCCCCCGACGCAGCCCCCCCCCGCCCCGCCCGCCCGCGGACCGAGAGGTGTCTGCCACCGTGCCCGAGACCGGCGCCGTGACGTTGTTGTCCCCGTCCGAGTTCACCGCGCGCCTGCGCGCCCTGGCCCCCCGCTACTGGGACCGCCACCCGTTCCACCTCCGGCTGCACGAGGGCCGGCTGGGCAAGGACGAGCTGCGGCTCTGGGCCGCCAACCGCTGGTACTACCAGCGGGCGATACCCCGCAAGGACGCCGCGATCCTCGCCAACTGCCCGGACGTCGAGGTCCGGCGGGTGTGGCGGGAGCGGATCGTCTGGCACGACGGCCGCGCGCCCGGCGAGGGGGGCGCGGAGAACTGGCTGCGCCTGGCCGAGGCCGTCGGCCTGACCCGCGAGGAGGTGCTGGACGAGCGGCACGTGGTGCCCGGCACGCGGTTCGCGGTGGACGCCTACGTGACCTTCGCCCGCACCCGGCCGTGGGTGGAGGCGGTCGCGTCCGGGCTGACCGAGATGTTCTCGCGCGGCCTGATGGCGCGCCGGGTCGCCGACATGCGCGAGCACTACCCGTGGATCGCCGAGGAGGGCCTCGCCTACTTCACCGACCGGCTGCGGGTCGTCGCCGACGAAGGCCGGTCCACTGTGGACATCGTGGTGCGCCACTGCCGCACGCGCGAGCAGCAGGAGGCGGCGGTCGCCGCCCTGGACTTCAAGTGCGACGTGCTGCGCGCGGTGCTCGACGCCGTGGACTACTACTCGTGAACGGACCTGCTCATGACGGGCTTGGACGCGGTGCCCCGCCTGCGCCGGGGCGTGAAGACCTCCTACGACCCGACGCGGGACAGCCACGTGGTGCTGTTCCCGGAAGGCGTGCTGGTGCTCAACGAGACGGCGGCGGCCGTGGTCGGGCTGTGCGACGGGCGGACGTCGGTCGGGGGCATCGCCCGCCGGCTCGCCGAGGAGTTCGACGGGGTGCGGGCCGAGGACGTGGCCGAGCTGGTCGGGCGGCTGGCGGCGCGGCGGGTGGTGGACGTCGATGGCTGACGCGCCGTTCGGCCTGCTCGCCGAGCTGACCCACCGGTGCCCGCTGCGCTGCGGGTACTGCTCGAACCCCGTCGGCCTGGTCGGCCGCGGCGACGAGCTGGACACCGCGCGGTGGCAGGCGGTGTTCGACGAGGCCCGCGCGCTGGGCGTGCTCCAGGTGCACCTGTCCGGCGGGGAGCCGTTGGCGCGCCGGGACCTGCCCGAGCTGGTGGCGCACGCGTCCGGGCTCGGCTGCTACGTGAACCTCGTGACCAGCGGGCTCGGGCTGACCGCCGACCGGCTCGCGGACCTGGTCGCGCGGGGCCTGGACCACGTGCAGCTGTCCGTGCAGGACGCGCGGGAGGACAACGCGGACCTGATCGCCGGGGCCAGGGCGTTCGGGCACAAGCTCAGGGCCGCCGCCGCGGTGCGGGACGCGGGCCTGCCGCTGACCGTGAACGTGGTGCTGCACCGGCTCAACCTCGACCACGTGGACGGGATCGTCGCGCTCGCCGAGCGGATGGGCGCGGACCGGCTGGAGCTGGCCAACACCCAGTACTACGGCTGGGCGCTGCGCAACCGGGCCGCGCTGCTGCCGACGCGGGCCCAGCTCGCGCGGGCGGCCGAGGTGGTGGCCGCCGCGCAGGCCCGGTCGGCGATGGAGATCGTGTACGTGATCGCGGACCACCACGAGGCGCACCCGAAGCCGTGCATGCACGGGTGGGGCGCGCGGCAGCTGACCGTGGCCCCGAACGGCGACGTGCTGCCGTGCCCGGCGGCGGGGGTGATCGAGGGGTTGGGCGTGGAGAACGTGCGGGACCGGCCGCTGGCCGACATCTGGCACTCCTCGCCCGCGTTCACCGCGTTCCGCGGCTTCGACTGGATGCGCGAGCCGTGCCGTTCCTGCGCGCGCCGCGAGCTGGACTTCGGCGGGTGCCGCTGCCAGGCGTTCCAGCTGACCGGCGACGCGGCGGCCACCGACCCGGTGTGCACGCTGTCGCCGCACCGGGGCGTGGTGGACCTGATCCTGGCCGGCGCGCCGGCCGAGGCGCGGCCCGACCTGGTGAAGCCCCGGACGGTGGTCCGGTGACGAACGCGGTGAGGACGGCGGTGCGGTGACGAACGCGGCGCGCGGCGGGTGGCGGGCGCGGTGCGCGCGGCGGCCGGGCGGGGAAGCGGCGGCGGCGCGTGTCGGCGATCCGGCGGCGAAGGTGATGGTGCGGTGAGGGTGGTCGTGCTCGGGACGGCGGCCGGTGGTGGTGTGCCGCAGTGGAACTGCGCGTGCGGGCCCTGTTCGGCGGTGCGGGCGGGCCGGTTGCCCGCGCGCACGCAGGACGCGCTGGCGGTGAGCGGGGACGGCGCGCGGTGGTGGCTCGTCAACACCTCGCCCGATTTCGGCGCGCAGCTCGCCGCCACGCCCGCGCTCGCGCCCGGTCCCGGGCCGCGCGAGACGCCGATCCGCGGCGTGCTGTTCACCGACGCCGAGCTGGACCACACCCTGGGCCTGGCCGTGCTGCGCGGCGCGCCCGGCCTGCGGGTCCACGCGCCCGCGACCGTGCTGGACGCGCTCGCGCCGACCCGGGCCGTGCTGGCCCGGTACGGCGAGTGGTCGTGGCAGCCGGTGGCGCACGGGCGGCCGGTGGTGCTCGACGGCGGGCTGGAGGTCACCGCGTTCGGCGTCAGCGGCAAGCGGCCCCGGTACGCGGACGATCCGCCGGTCGGGGGCCACTGGGTGGTGGCCTACCGGTTCCGCGACCCGGCCACCGGCGGGGTGCTGCTGTACGCGCCGTGCCTGGCGTCGTGGCCCGACGGGTTCGACGCGCTGGTCGCGGAGGCGGACGTGGCGCTGCTGGACGGCACGTTCCACGCGCCGTCTGAGATGGGCGCGGCGACCGGCGAGCCGAGCGGGCAGGCCGCCATGGGCCACGTGCCGATCGCGCACAGCCTGCCGCAGCTGCGGCGGCACACCGCGACGAGGCGGATCTACACCCACCTCAACAACACCAACCCGGTGCTCGACCCGGCGTCGCCGGAGCACGCGGAGGTGGCCGCGGCGGGCGTCGAGGTCGTCCCGGACGGCACGGTGATCGACCTCTGACGTCCGTTTCGGGGGGTTAAACCCACCGACCCGCCGCCCGCCGGCCGGAAGAATCAAGCCCATGACGGACCACGACCTGGTGCGCCGAGGGCGCGTTCGGCTGACGCAGGCCGCGCTGGGGCTGGCGCGCACGCCGCTGTGCCTGCTCGGGCTGCCGCTCGTCCCGCTCCAGCTCCTCGGCTACCCGCTCATCCTGGTGACGGTCGGCGTGCCGATCCTGCTGCTGGTCACCGCCCTGGCCCGGCGCTACACCAGTTTCTTCCGGCGCTGGGCAGGCCGGGTGCTGGAGCAGGAGATCCCGCCGCCCTACCGGCGGCCCGCCAACCGCGGCCCGATGACCAGGGTCCGCACCGTCGCCACCGACCCGGCGACGTGGCGGGACCTCGCGTTCCTGCCGCTCAACGCGATCTCCGGGGTGGTCTTCGGCGTGGCGCCGGCCGCGTTGTGGCTGGGCGGCGCGTTCGGGTTCGTGGTGCCGCTGCTGTGGCTCGCCAACGCCAGGGTCGTCGAGTACAACCTGATCCACCACGACACGCCCGGCAGCTTCGTGCTCGCGCCGCTGGTGGGCGGGCTGTACCTGGCGGCCGCGTGGTGGGCCACGCCGAGGGCCGCGAGGGCGCACGCCAAGGTCGCCCGGTGGCTGCTCGCGCCCAGCGCCACCGCCACCCTGACCGACCGGGTGCGGGTGCTGGCCGACTCGCGGGCCGACACGGTGGACGCGCAGGCCGCCGAGCTGCGCCGGATCGAACGGGACCTGCACGACGGCGCGCAGGCGAGGTTGGTGGCGCTCGGGCTGAGCCTCGGCATGGCCGAGGAGCTGCTGGCCCGCGACCCGAAGGCGGCGCAGGAGCTGCTGGCCGAGGCCCGCCAGTCGTCCAACCAGGCGTTGGCCGAGCTGCGGGACCTGGTGCGCGGCATCCACCCGCCGGTGCTCGCCGACCGGGGGCTGGACGGCGCGCTGCGCGCGTTGGCGCTCGCGCACCCGCTGCCGGTGGAGGTGGACCTGGAGCTGGCCGGTCGGCCGGAGGCCCCGGTCGAGTCGGCCGCCTACTTCGCGGTGGCCGAGACGTTGACCAACGTGGCCAAGCACAGCGGCGCGACCGACGCGTGGGTGCGGGTGCGGCACGAGGGCGGCCGGCTGTCGCTGATGATCGGGGACAACGGCCGGGGCGGCGCGGAGGCGTCCCCCGGCGGCGGGTTGCGCGGGATCGAGCGCAGGCTGGCCGCGTTCGACGGCACACTCGGCATCGCGAGCCCGGTGGGCGGGCCGACCATCGTGACCATGGAGCTGCCGTGCGAGTTGTCCTCGGTGAAGACCTCGTCCTCCTCCGGGACGGCCTGATCCGACTGCTGGAGGCGTACGACTTCGACGTGGTGGAGGCGGTCGACTCCGGTCCCGCCCTGCTGAAGGCCCTGGTCGACCCCCCCCCCCAACAGGGAGGGGTGGTAAGTGGGCAGGCGCGCCCAGGGAAACACACAGGGGTTAGGGGCCCCCAAAGAGGCCCCCCCAAAGGTGACCCGCCGCC
>NZ_JBHYXZ010000133.1:4670-24674 GCF_042752395.1 Actinosynnema sp. NPDC059335
CAGCCGCCCGGACGTGGCGGTGGTCGACGTGCGCCTGCCGCCGACGTTCACCGACGAGGGGCTGCGCGCCGCGATCGAGGCCCGCAAGCGGGTGCCCGGCCTGCCGGTGCTGGTGCTCTCGCAGTACGTGGAACAGCTCTACGCGCGCGAACTGCTGTCCGACCGGGGCGGCGCGGTCGGATACCTGCTCAAGGACCGGGTATCGGACGTGCGGCAGTTCGTGGACGCCATTCGCCGGGTCGCCGCGGGCGGCACCGCGATGGACCCCGAGGTCATCACCCAACTGCTCGCGCGCGGCGCGCGGGACCGACCGCTGACCACGTTGACGCCGCGCGAGCGGGAAGTGCTGTCGCTGATGGCGGAGGGCCGTTCCAACGGGGCCATCGCGGCGCGGCTGTTCGTCACCGAGAAAGCCGTCGGCAAACACATCGCGAACATCTTCGGGAAGTTGGACCTGCCGTTGTCCGAGGACGACAACCGGCGGGTGCTCGCGGTGCTCGCGTATTTGGACCGGGTGTAAATCGTTTCTTAGCCTAAGTACCATCTTGGTTCCACGACGACCAGGGGGTGCGCATGGGCACGACGGCGGAGTTGGCCGACGAACTGCTCGACCTGATGTTCACGGAGTCGCCGCTGGGCGCGACCGTCTACGGCGTGCCGGGCTACGACCACCTGCTCACCGACCACCGGGCGGAGGCGGAGCAGGCCGCGCGGGCGCGGGCGGTGGACATCGCCGAGCGCGCGCGGGCCGTGCCGGCCGACGACGACCCGGTGACCCGCGCGGTGGTGGTCCAGCAGGCCGAGGCGTTCGCGGACCGCGTCGACGCCCTCGGCGTCGAGTACACGATCACCGACTCGTTCTTCGCCCCGGCGGGCGAGGTGCTGACCGTCATGCCGATCACCGTGCTCTCCGGCCCGGACGCCGAGCGCGCCTACCTGGACCGGCTCGCCGCGATCCCGGAGTTCCTGCGCCGGGTCGCCGAGCGGCACCTCGCGGGCGCGGCGGCGGGCCGCACGCCCGTGCGGCGGCTCGTGGAGGCCGCCGTCGCGCACCTGGACCGCTACCTGGCCGCCGACGAGGACCCGCTGGCCCGGCCGGCGGGCGGCGAGGCGTTCACGGCCGAACGGGACCGCCTGCTGGCCGACGTGGTGCGGCCCGCGTTCGCGTCCTACCGGGACGTCGTCGCGGGCATCGAGGGCCGCTCCGACGACGAGGCGGGGCTGGGCCGGCTGCCCGGCGGCGACGCGATGTACGCGGCGCTCGCGCGGGTCCAGACGACGACCGACCGCACGCCCGAGGAGCTGCACCGGACCGGGCTGGAGGTGGTGGCCGAGCTGGCCCGCGAGTACGCCGAGCTGGGCCGGCGGGTGTTCGGCACCTCCGACGTGGCCGAGGTGCTGGACCGCATGCGCACCGACCCCGACCTGCGCTGGAGCACCGAGGACGAGCTGATCGACGCCGCGCGCGAGGCCGTGGCCAGGGCCGAGGACGCCGCGCCGCGGTGGTTCGGCCGCGTGCCCGGGCAGCGCTGCCGGGTCGAGCCGGTGCCCGCGGCCGACGCGCCGGGCGCGCCGATCGCCTACTACTCGCCGCCGTCGGCGGACGGGCTGCGGCCCGGCACGTACTACGCGAACACGCACCGGGTGCAGGAGCGGTTCCGGTACCAGGCCGAGGCCATCGCCTTCCACGAGGCCGTGCCGGGGCACCACTTCCAGATCTCGCTCGCGCAGCAGCTCTCCGACCTGCCGCTGCTCCGCCGCGTCGCGCCCGTCACCGCGTACCTGGAGGGCTGGGGCCTCTACACCGAGCGGCTGGCCGACGAGATGGGCCTGTACTCCGGCGACGTCGCGCGGCTCGGGATGCTGGCGCTGGACTCGATGCGCGCCGGGCGGCTCGTGGTCGACACCGGGATCCACGCGCACGGGTGGAGCCGCGCGCGGGCCGTGGAGTACCTGCGGGAGAACACGCCGCTGGCCCTGGTCGAGATCGAGAACGAGGTCGACCGGTACATCGCCGCGCCGGGCCAGGCGCTGGCGTACATGGTGGGCCGGCTGGAGCTGCGGCGGATCCGGGCGGCGGCCGAGGCGGCGCTGGGCGAGCGCTTCGACATCCGCGCTTTCCACGACGTGGTCCTCGGCGGCGGTCCGCTGCCGCTGGCCGTGCTGGACCAGGTCGTGTCGGAATGGGTGCGCGGGCACGACCGCTGAAACGACGCGGAAGTCATCCGATCGGGCGCACGCGGCGCGCGGGGTCCGATCGGATGACTCCCGAAGGTGACGACACGACGGGCCGCCCGGAGTTCACCCGGCAGATGGGTGAAGTCAATGTGGCGCCGAACGTGCCCCCGACGGGATTCGAACCCGTACTGTGACTCTTTTAAGGAGCCTGCCTCTACCGGTTGGGCTACGGGGGCAGCGGGGAGCCTAAGCCGTTACCCAGCGTTCGTGGGGCCGGTTCAGAAGAAGTCCCCCGCACGGCTCAATGCGATCCGCTATTGCGCTCATTCGGGTAATGGGCCCAAGGCGCTCAGACCAAGTACAACTTCGTGATAAGCGTCACAGCCGAGCGCCTGTTCCAGGAGCTGATCCCGCAATGCTGCGGTGAAGCCGATACCAAAACCCATTGCCGTAGCAACCAGATAAGCCGTTTGGGACAGATGCCCTACGTCCATTTGCACAACGCGGTAAGCACGTGACGTGTCGTAACGCCATCTGGTCCGTTCGAGGACACCGGTGTACGCGAGGACCAACGGCGCCTGCCCGACCCACTCCTGGTCGCCGGCCGCGGCCGTCATCTCCTCCGGCCCCCACGTCACCCCGATGGGCTCCAGCGCGTGCGCGAGCCCGTCGTAGTGGTACCAGCCGGGCTCCAGGGCCTCGACCCGCCGCACGTGGGCGTACAGCTCGACCGGGTGCCGCCCGCCGCCGGACGGGCTGGTCTTGAACACCGTCCCCGACCGCCCGATCCGCGGCCGCGCGGGCGACGGTCCGGCCAGCACCGCGAGCAGTTCGCCGACGCGCGTCAACGACAACGCGCCGGGGCCGAACTCACGGGTGGTGCGACGCGACAGCAGCACGTCCAGCAGCCCCGCCTCCGCCCACTTCGGCGAGCCGCCCGCGAGCGGCGGCAGCAGCACCGCGGTGCGGCCCAGGCTGCGGAACGGCGCGGGCGGCGGCGCCGCGGTGAGCTTCGCGTCCAGCACCGCGTCGTGCTCCTCGGCGCGCTGGTACGGCGCGTCCGCGAGGGTGCGGCTGGCGAAGTGGAAGTGCCGCGCCGACGTGCCCCACTCGCGCCACGCGGCGAGCAGCCGGCGTTCCTCCTCGTGCTGCGGCGAGCCCTCCACGATGAGCACGCCGGCCACCACGAGCTCGTCCAGCACCTTGCGCAGCGCCGCCCGGTCCGCCTCGGGCAGCGGGGCGAGCAGCTCGTCCACGTCGGTGAACCGGGTGAACTTGCGGCACAGCAGCTCCGCGGTCTCGCTGATCGCGAACTGCCGGTGGTGGAGGTAGTCGTCCCAGACCACGGCGCCGTCCTGGTAGAACAGCGTCGCGTGCTCAGCGACCTTTGCCCGCACCCAGCAGCTCCTTGAAGCGCGTCGCCACCCACTCGTGCACCGCGTCCGACACGGGCGCGTCCCCGGCCCGGTGCTCGAACCACCGCCAGTCGCAGTTCACGTTGACCTCGAGGAAGACGTAGTCGCCGCCGGAGACCAGCAGGTCGAACGCGGCCACCTGGAGCCGCCAGTGCCGCGACAGCGCGAGCAGGCGGTCGGTGAGCCCGGCGGGCACGTCCACGGGCGTGACCCGGACGGCCTCGGGATCGACCCACAGCTGGGCGGGGTCGAGCTTGTCGACCTGGAACGCCAGGCACCGCTCGCCCACGACGAAGACGCGCAGCTCGGTCTCGGAGGGCACGTACTCCTGCACGATCACCGGCGCGGACTCGGGCACGTCACCGGACCGGCTGGTCTCCAGCGGGCGCGGGAACAGGCCGTGCTGCATGCCGGGGCGCGGTTCGAGCAGGTGGCGGCCGGAGGTCTTGACGATGCACCGGCCACCGCCGGGCCGGGTGCGGCCGGGTCGGGTGGTGACCGTGGTGCGCGGCACGGCCAGGCCGAACGCGGAGGCGTCGGCGAGCTGGGTCAGCCGGTTGAGGTGGGAGGTGCTGCGGCTCGGGTTGACGTGCGCCCAGTCACCGCGGCTGGACAGCCAGTCGGCGACCGCGCCCCACTGGTCGACGGCGTACGCGCCCGCCAGCGTGCCGGGTTCGAGGGGCACGGCGGACAGCTCGAAGTGCCGGCGCCACACCAGCAGCGGGCGCAGCAGCCAGCGGTCCAGCTCCAGCAGCGGCTGGTCGGTGTAGACGGTCAGCGGCAGGTCGACCGAGCGGTCGGCGTCGATGCGGGCCATGCGGATGCCGCGTTCGGCGAGCGCGATGGAGAGCTCGTTCATCTCCATGTCGGCGGCGCGGGCGAGCACCAGCACGCACGGGACGGGGCTGCCGTCGCCCTCGTCCACCATGCCGAGGCGGTGCACCTGCTCCTGGAAGTCCAGGCACTTGGGTTGGGAGCGGAACAGGTAGTCCTGGCCCTGGAGCAACAACGGGGGCGGGGTGACCGGTCTGGCGGCCTCGGGTGGGGGAACGGTCTCGTTCCCCCACCCGGAGACGGTCATGCTCAGTCGTCTTTCTTGCTGCAAAAACGCTTTTCGGCGGTGGCGTACTCCGCGGAGTACTCCGCCAGCGCACGATCCTCGATCTCACCGCGGCGAAGCTGTGCGGCCAGCTCCTCGAGAGACATCGCGGTCACCTCTCTCCCCACTGATGCATCACACATTAGGGCGATGCACCAGCTGTATTCTCGGGTTCACGTTACGCAATGTCAAGGCGACAGGCCGCGCGTTAGCCCGTACGGGGGCTCAAGTGTGAGCGTTACTCCGAACGGCTCTGCGCCCACCGCGCCTGAACAGCGCAGCGGGCGCGGAGCCGGTCGCCCTCAGCTCTTGGTGGCCCGGTCGAACTCCGCCTTCGGCTCGTGGATCTGCCCCAGGGCGACGACCTCGCGGCCCGAGAACAGCGCCTGCGTCCAGTCCACGAACACCCGGAACTTGCGGTTGACCGTGGGCATGAACATCACGTGGTAGCTGCGGTGCATGAACCAGGCGACGACGCCCTTGAACCGCAGGCCGAACACGTCGGCGACGCCCTTGTACAGGCCCAGGCCCGCGACCGAGCCGAGGTACTTGTGGAAGTAGTCCTGCGGCTGCTTGCCGCGCAGCGTGGCCACGATGTTCTTGGCCAGCAGCTTCGACTGGCGGATGGCGTGCTGCGCGTTGGGCACGCAGGTCGCCGTCGGGTCCTCCTCGGTGCGCGACAGGTCCGGCACGGCCGAGCAGTCGCCCGCGGCCCAGACCCCCGGCAGGCCCACGACCTGCATCGCGGCCGTGCAGCGGACCCGGCCGCGCTCGTCCAGCGGCAGGTCGGTGTTGCGCAGCACCGGGTTGGCCTTCATGCCCGCGGTCCAGATGATGGTGTCCGAGTCGAACTCGGTGCCGTCGTCCAGGACGACGTGGCCGCCCTCCATGCTCTTGACGCGCGTGTCGAGGTAGCACTTGATGCCGCGCTTCTCGAGCTGCTCGACGGTGTAGACGCCGAGCCGCGCGCTCACCTCGGGCATGATCCGGCCGGTGGCCTCGACCAGCACCCAGTGCATGTCGGACTGCTTGAGGCCCTCGTAGTAGCGCAGCGCGTAGCGCGCCATGTCCTCCAGCTCGGCCAGCGTCTCGATGCCCGCGAACCCGCCGCCGATGACCACGAAGCTCAGCAGGCGCTTGCGCAGCTCCGGGTCGTTGGTGCTGGCGGCCTGGTCGAGCCGCGACAGCACGTGGTTGCGCAGGTAGATGGCCTCGCCGATGGTCTTCATGCCGATGCCGACCTCGGGCAGGCCCGGGATGGGCAGCGTGCGCGAGATGGCGCCGAGGGCCGAGACCAGGACGTCGTACTCGTACTCCGCGACGTGGCCGTCGGCCAGCTCGACCGTGACGGTCTTGCGCGCGTGCTCGATGCGGGTCGCGCGGCCGGTGACGACGTGGCAGCGCTTGAGGACCTTGCGCAGGGGCACGACGACGTGGCGCGGCTCGATGGAGCCGGCCGCCGCCTCGGGGAGGAACGGCTGGTAGGTCATGTGCGGCTGGGGGTCGATCACCGTCACGGACGCCTCGCCGGAACGCAGCTTCTTCTGCAATCCCAGCGCGGTGTACATGCCGACGTACCCACCGCCGACGATCACGATCCGTGTGGGTTGCGACTTCACAGCAGCCATACACACATGGTTGCACCGCGTGCGCCTTTCCGGCGCATCGAGCGGCCCCGTTGTGACGACGGTCGCCGGGTGATTGCGGACACGCTGCCGCTGACCTGCGCGTGCCGGTGAACGTGCTGAGAGGAACGATCCAGAAGCTCAGGTTCGGCTGAGGGTCGGAGGGCCGTTCCTCAGCCTTTCCGGCGCATCAGCAGGACCGTGCCGACGACCACCGCGACGGCACAGGCGAGGCCCACGACCTCGACCGCTTCGTCCGTTCGGCCGCCCGGCAACAGGAGGACCACGCCGGCGAAGGCGAGCACGGAGAGTTGAACGGCGCCGAACCTCTTCGCGGGTGCCTTTAGCGCATTCAGGTGAATGCGTGACCCGATCGGGAGAAGGGCGGCATAAGCGGACAAAACGTGCACCAGGTGCAGCAGCACGACCAGCGCGAGCACCCCGGGCCACGACGGCCCGTCGCCGACGAACACCATCGCCGCCGCCGGGTACGCGATGACCAACGCGGTCGCCGCCGACGCCGGGATCGCCGCCGCCGTCAGCGCCAGCCCCCCGTACAGCGCGAGGGCGGGCCACTCGACCCCGTTGAGCGCCAGCACCACCGCCACCGCGCCCGCCACGACGCCGATCGCCGCCCGCAGCGCCCACCCGGGCAACCCGGCCCCCAGCTCCTCCGTCACCCCGGTCCCCCGTCCCGAACGTCGAACCCGTGGGTCCCGGACGTTCGACACACGGGACCTGGACGTACGACTCTCGCGTGAGTCCTCCGTTCGCGTCCCGTGTGTCGAACGCCGGGGACCCGTGAACTCCGCGTTCGCGTCACCGGCCGAGCCTCCGGCCGGCCCGCGCGCCCCGCAGCACGCCCGCGATCGGCGCGCCCCACCGCACCACGGCCACGCCGTGCTGCCGCATCGCCTCCACCCGCACCTCGTGCTCCAGCCGGATCACCTTCATCGCGCTCTCGCCCCACGGCGTGTCCCGGTCCGCCCGCAACGGCTCCGGCAGCACGTCCACCGCCAGCACGAGGTTGCCCCGCCGCGCGGCGTGCACGGCCAGCTCCACCACCTCGGCGTCCAGGAACGGCGACAGCACGACCACCAGCGCGCCGTGCGGCACCTGCTCGGGCCGCAGCACGGGCCGCTGCGCCCACCCGGCCGACCGCGCGCACACCACGAGCTGGTTGCGCAGCCGCAGCAGCTGCCGCCGCCCGACCCCCGCCCGCGCGCCCAGCTGCGGCCGCCCGAGGTCCACCAGGCTCACCCGGTCGCCCTGCCGCAGGTACCCCGCCGCCAACGACGCCGCCGCCCGCACGGCCCGGTCCAGGCTGCCGCCCGGCCGCACGGTCGTCCCCCGCGCCGCCAGCGACCACTCGCCCAGCGAACGCCCGACCGCCCGGCCCGCCGCCGCGCGGACCGGCACCGACCAGTCGCCCAGCTCCGCGCCCACGTCCTGGCGGGTGTCCAGCGCCAGCACGACGTCCGCGTCCGCCTCCGCGTGGTGCTCGCGGACGTGCAGGTTCGTGCCCTCCGCCGCGCCCGCCATCGCACCGGCCCGCAGCGACACCCGCCAGTCCACCCGCCGCAGCCGGTCGCCCGGCTGGAACGCCCGGATGTCGCGCAGCTCCACCGAGTCGCCCGGCCGCCGCGACCGGTGCGCGCCGACCAGGCCGGCGGCGCGGGCGGGCAGCAGCCCCGCGGGCAGCGCCTCCACCGGCGGCAGGATCACCCGGCCGCGTTCGGGCGCGGTGACGGGGCCGTGCACGAACAGGGCGTCCGGTCCCGCGACCAGGTGGTCCGGCCGCAGGTCGACGCCCTCGCCCCAGGCGTCGCGCCGCAGCACGACCTCGATCTCGCGCGCCGTCCCGGCGACCAGGTGCACCGGGCCGATGCCCGAGCCGACGCCGGGCAGCCGGATCGCCATCACCTCCGCGCCCGGCCCCGGCTCGACCTCCACCACGGACTTGGCCGCGCCCACCTCGCCGGTGCGGGGCAGCCCGCGCACCCGCACCCGCGGCGTGCCGCCCACCGGCCCGACCAGCGCCCACAGCGTCGAGAGCAGCAACGGCGCGCCGAACAGGACCAGCTCCACCTCGTGCAGCAGTCCGCCGAGCACCACCATGCCGACGCCCAGCGCGAGGCCGCGCACCAGCGCGTCCGTGGGGTGCCAGTGCGCGCCGCGCCCGCCGCCGAACGCCTCGCGCAGCCGGTCCGCCCGGCTCACGACCGCGCGCTCGCCGGGCCGGCCACGCGGCCCAGCAGCTCGGTCACGACCTCCACGCCGGTCACGCCGGAGGTCCACGTCTCGGGGCGCAGCGTGAGCCGGTGCGCCAGGGCCGGCACGGCGCACTCCTTCACGTCCTCCGGCAGCACGAAGTCCCGCCCGTCCAGCACCGCCAGGGCCCGTCCCACCAGCACCAACGCCTGCGCGCCGCGCGGTGACGCGCCCACCTCGACCGCGCCGTGGGCCCGCGTCGCGGCCGCCAGGTCCACGCAGTAGCGCAGCACGTCGTCGTCCACCGCCACCTGCTCCACGCCCTGCTGCAACCGCCGCAGGCGGGCCGCGTCCAGCACGGGCTCGACCTCGGTCTCCTCGCGCTGCCGGGCGAGCCGGCGGCGCAGCACCTCGACCTCCTCGGCGGGCGGCGGGTAGCCGATGTCCAGCCTCAGCAGGAACCGGTCGAGCTGCGCCTCCGGCAGCGGGTAGGTGCCCTCGTACTCGACCGGGTTGGCGGTCGCCAGCACGTGGAACGGGGTGGGCAGCGGGAAGGTGCGGCCCTCGACCGTGACCTGCCGCTCCTGCATGGCCTCCAGCAGGGCGGACTGCGTCTTCGGCGGCGTGCGGTTGATCTCGTCGGCCAGCAGCAGGCCGGTGAAGAGGGGGCCTTCCCGGAAGGTGAACTCCCGGTCGCCCGGGTTGTAGAGGAACGAGCCGGTGACGTCGGCGGGCAGCAGGTCGGGGGTGCACTGGAGCCGCTTGAAGTCCAGCCGCAGCGCCTGCGCCAGCGACCGGGCCATCAGCGTCTTGCCCAGGCCCGGCACGTCCTCCAGCAGCACGTGGCCGCCCGCGAGGATGGCCGCCAGCGCCAGCCGCAGCGACCGCTCACGGCCCACGACCACGGTGCCGACGGCGGCCAGCACCGCCTCGGCCTCGGCGGCGATCGTCCCGACGCCCGGTCGGTCGGTGTCCGGTGGGGTCACAGCTTCTCCAACAGGTCGGCGAGCCGGTGCGGCTCGGGCAGCGGCGCCCGCGGGTCGGTGAGCAGGCGGTGCAGTTCGTCGCCGAGCACGGCCCTGGCCCGGTCGTCCTCGATGTCGTGGATGCCGTGCAACTGGCGCAGCCGCGCCTCCGCGAGCCGGCGCAGCCGGGGCTGCACCCGGTTGACGAAGCGGTCCCGGTCGACGGCCGCTTCCGCCAGCCGCCCGGCGAGGGTGCTCGCCTGGGCGGACGTGGCGGTGGAGAGCTGCGCCGGCTGCGGCGCCCAGGTGATGTCGGTGGCGCGCGGCAGGCGTGAGACGAGCAGGGCCAGCGCGCCGACGGGCAGCGCGAGCAGCACGGCCCACAGCCACGGCGCGCCGACGCGGGACAACACGAACGCCGTCACCGCCGCGACGGCGAGGGCCAACGCCACCGCACGCCCCATGCCGCCGACCAGGGAACTCATCGCCCACCTCCCCCGACGCCGGCGTGGCCGGGACCCGCGACCCCGCCGCTCACCGCAGGTCCCGCACGATGTGCGCCAACGCCTCGGTGGCCGCACGGGCGTCGGCCGCCGTCACCTCGGCCGTGCCGAACCGGGCCCGCTGGTAGGCGCGCCGCAACGTGCCGGCCGCCCCCTCGTCCACCCGGTAACGCCGCAGCAGGTCACCGGTGAACTCGGTCGCGGTCTGGTGCCCCTGCCGCGGCACGCCGCTGTCCTCCGCCGCCCGCTCCAGGCTCAGCCACGCCGCGATCACCGCGTCCCCCGGCGGGCCGGCGACGTTGCCGCGCAGCTCCTCGAGCGCCTCCGCCGCCCGCCGGACCAGGATCGGCGGCGGCTGGGCGTGCTCCTCGGGCAGGTCCGGCGCGTCGACCGCCACCCCCACCCCGCGCCGCCGCCGGAACCGGAACGCGCCCAGCGACACCAGCAGCCAGATCACCGCGACCACCGCGACCGCGATGAAGACGATCAGGAAGACCAGCAGCGACCCGGCCGCCGCCGACCCTTCGACGTCGGCGTCCGCCGGCGGCGTGGACGCGGGCGTGGTCGTGGTCTCCTCCACGTCGCCCGGCGGCCGGTCCGCGTACCGCACCGGCGACGTCCCGCGGGCCGCGAGCGCGATCAGCACGAGCGCCGACCCCACCGCGAGGGCGAGGGCGAGGCGGGGCTTCATGGCCCCAGCATGCCCGCGACACCCGCGCGGCGCGGGCGATTCGCGCAGAACGCGCCGACCCGGCCGCGCGGCGACCTGCACGGCGGCGGGCTACAGGATCCCCGCCGCCACGCCGGCCGCGGTCAGCACCTCCCGCACCATCGGCTGCGTCAGCTTGCCGGTGAACGTGTTCTGCTGGCTCACGTGGTAGCAGCCGAACAGGTGCAGCGGCGGGCCGCCGTCCTGCGCGGGCAGCTCCACGCGCGCGCCGTGGCCGAAGACCGGCCGCGGGCGGGGCACCTGCCAGCACGAGGCCAGCACCGGCAGCGCCGCCTGCCAGCCGAACGCGCCGAGCACGAGCACCGCCCGCAACGTCGGCCGCAGCAGCTCCAGCTCCCGGATCAGCCACGGCCGGCAGTTGTCGCGCTCCTCGGGGGTCGGCTTGTTCTCCGGCGGCGCGCACTTCACCGGCGCGGTGATGCGGGTGCCGATCAGCTCCAGGCCGTCGCCGACGTGCGTGGCGGTCGGCCGGGTCGCCAGGCCGACGGCGTGCATCGCCTCGTACAGGAAGTCGCCCGACCGGTCGCCGGTGAACATGCGGCCGGTGCGGTTCGCGCCGTGCGCGGCCGGCGCCAACCCGATGATCGCGAGCGACGCGTCGGCCGGCCCGAACCCGGGCACCGGACGCCCCCAGTACTCCTGGTCCCGGAACGCCGCCCGCTTGACCCGCGCCACCTCCTCGCGCCACGCCACGAGCCGCGGGCAGGCCCGGCACCGGGTGACCCGTTCGTCAAGAGCGGAAAGCGGGAGCACTGACGGCGACTCCGATCGTAGAGTTCGACCATGACCGACAAGGACAACGGCGACGAGCAGGCCGCCAAGGGCGAGGAGCGGGACCTCCCGTCCGACGACCTCGTCACCACCCAGCACAGCATCACCGTCAAGCGGCGCAAGCTGAACTACACCACGACCGCCGGTCGGGTGGTGCTGCGCCAGGAGGTGCTGACCGAGGGCAAGTTCGACGGGCACCTGCCGAAGGCCGAGGTCTTCGTCACCGCGTACACGCTGGACGGCGCGGACCCGGCGAAGCGGCCGGTGACGTTCGCGTTCAACGGCGGCCCCGGCTCGTCCAGCGTGTGGCTGCACCTGGGCCTGCTCGGACCGCGCCGGGTCGTGTCCGGCGACGTCGGCGACCTCGCGCCGCCGCCCTACGACCTGGTGGACAACGCCGAGACGCTGCTCGCGCACAGCGACCTGGTGTTCATCGACCCGGTGTCGACCGGCTACTCGCGCGCGGTGAAGGGCGAGAAGCCCGGCCAGTACCACGGGTTCCAGGGCGACCTGGAGTCGGTCGGCGAGGTGATCCGGCTGTGGACCTCGCGCAACGGGCGGTGGATGTCGCCGAAGTTCCTGGCCGGCGAGTCGTACGGGACCACGCGCGCGGCGGGCCTCGCCGACTACCTCCAGACCCGCTACGGCATGTACCTCAACGGGCTGATGCTGATCTCGTCCGTGCTGGACTTCGCCACGATCGACTTCACCGAGGGCAACGACCTGCCGCACACGCTGTTCCTGCCGACCTACGCGGCCATCGCGCACTACCACGGGCTGCACGGCGAGCGGTCGCTGGAGGACGTGCTGGCCGACGCGGAGGACTTCGCGTCCCGCGACTACCCGTGGGCGCTGGCGCGCGGCAACCGGCTGTCCGCCGAGGAGCGGGCGGCGGCGGTGACGCGGCTGGCCGGCCTGACCGGGCTCGGCGAGGACTACGTGGACCGGGTGAACCTGCGGGTCGAGCACGTGCGGTTCTTCACCGAGCTGCTGCGCGCGCGGCGCAGGGTGGTGGGCCGGCTGGACTCGCGGTTCACCGGTCCGGACGTCGACCACGGGCGCGAGCACTTCAGCGAGGACCCGTCGTACGCGGCCATCATCGGCCCGTACACCGCGGCGCTGAACCACTACGTGCGGGCCGAGCTGGGGTACGAGAACGACCTGCCGTACGAGATCCTGACCACGAACGTGCGGCCCTGGTCGTACAAGGAGTTCGAGGGCGCGCACGTGACGGTGGCGAACAAGCTGGCGTCGGCGATGCGCGCCAACCCGCACCTGAAGGTGCACATCGCGTACGGCTACCTGGACGGCGCGACGCCGTACTACGCGGCCGAGCACGTGGTCGCGCACCTCCAGATCCCGGAGGAGCTGCACGCCAACATCGAATCCGCGTACTACCCCGCGGGCCACATGATGTACGTGCACGAGCCCAGCCGGGTCCGGCAGTCGAAGGACCTGGCGGAGTTCGTCCAGTCCGCCTCGAACCGCTAGCCGCCCCGCGGGGGGGGGGGGGGGGGCGGCCCCCCCCCCCCCCCCCCCGCACGGTCACGGCACGACCGAGCGCTCCTCGGGGAAGTGGCACGCGCTCGGGTGCGTGCCCACCCTCGTGATCAGCTCGGGTTCCTCGGTCGCGCACACGTCCCGCGCCTTCCAGCACCGGGTGCGGAACCGGCAGCCGGACGGCGGGGCCACCGGCGACGGCACGTCGCCGGTCAGCCGGATCACGTCCCGCCGGCCCCGCAGGGTCGGGTCCGCGACCGGCACGGCCGACAGCAGCGCCTGCGTGTACGGGTGCGTGGGGTGCTCGTAGATCTCCTCCTCGGTGCCGATCTCCACGATCTTGCCGAGGTACATCACCGCCACCCGGTCCGACAGGTGCCGCACCACCGACAGGTCGTGCGCGATGAACACGTAGGACAGCCCGAACTCGCCCTGCAGCTCCCCCAGCAGGTTCATGACCTGGGCCTGGATCGACACGTCGAGCGCGGACACCGGCTCGTCGCACACGATCACCTTCGGCCGCAGGGCGAGCGCCCGCGCGATCCCGATCCGCTGCCGCTGCCCGCCGGAGAACTGGTGCGGGTACCGGTTGAGGTGCTCGGGGTTCAGCCCGACCACGTCCAGCAGCTCGCGCACCCGCGCGGCCCGCGACCCGCGCGGCGCGACCTCCGGGTGGATCTCGAACGGCTCGCCGACGATGTCGCCCACGGTCATCCGCGGGTTCAGCGACGTGTACGGATCCTGGAGCACGATCTGCATGTCCCGCCGCCACCGCCGCAACGCCGCGCCGCGCAGCGAGAACACCGGCTCGCCCTCGAACAGCACGGTCCCGGACGTCGGCCGCTCCAGCCGCATCAGCACCTGGGCGAGCGTCGACTTGCCGCACCCCGACTCGCCGACCACCCCCAGCGTCTCCCCCGCGGCCAGCGAGAACGACACCCCGTCCACCGCCCGCACGTGCCCCACGGCGCGCCGCAGCAGCACGCCCCGGGTGATCGGGAAGTGCTTGACCAGGTCGCGCGCCTCCAGCAGGTCAGCCACCGACGACCTCCTCCGCGAAGTGGCACGCGCTGGTCCGACCGGGACCGAGCGGCACGTCCGGCGGCACCCGCGAGGCACAGACGTCCTCCGCGCGCGGGCACCGGGGGTGGAACGGGCAGCCGGGCGGGATCCGCAGCAGGCTCGGCGGCAACCCGCGGATCGTCTCCAGCGCCGACCCCTTGGCGTCCAGCCTGGGCAGCGACCGCATCAACGCCGCCGTGTACGGGTGGCCCGGCGAGCGGAACAGCGACACCGCGTCGGCCTGCTCCACGATCCGCCCCGCGTACATCACCACGATCCGGTCGGCCACCTCCGCGACCACCCCCAGGTCGTGGGTGATCAGCACCAGCCCCATCCGCCGCTCGCGCTGGACCTCGGCGAGCAGGTCCATGATCTGCGCCTGCACGGTCACGTCCAGCGCGGTCGTCGGCTCGTCCGCGATCAGCACCTCGGGGTCGAGCGCCAACGCCATGGCGATCATCGCCCGCTGCCGCATCCCGCCGGAGAACTGGTGCGGGTAGTCGCGGACCCGCTGCCGCGCGGCCGGGATCCGCACCAGGTCCAGCAGCTCGACCGCCCGCGCCCGCGCCGCCGCCCGGTCCATGCCCAGCCGCAGCCGCAGCTGCTCCTCGATCTGGAAGCCGACCGTGTAGACGGGGTTCAGCGCCGACAGCGCGTCCTGGAAGATCATCGCCACGCCGGCGGCCCGCACCTCGCGCCGGCGCTCGGCCGACGCGGTCAGCAGCTCCTCGCCGCGGAACCGCACCGACCCCTTCGTCACGAACGCGGGCGGCGAGTCCAGGATCCCCATGACCGCCTGCGCGGTCACGCTCTTGCCCGACCCGGACTCGCCCAGCACGGCCAGCGTCTCCCCGGCCGACACGTGGTAGTTCACGCCGTTGAGCACGCGCGCCACCCCGTCGCGGGTCCGGAACTCGACGTGCAGGTCCTCGACCTCCAGCAGCATGGCTCCCCTCCTAGCGAAGCTTCGGGTCGAGGGCTTCGCGGACCGCGTCGCCCAGCATCACGAACGCCAGCACGGTCGCGGTCAGGAAACCGGCCGGGAACAGCAGCGCGTGCGGCGCGACGCGCAGGTAGTCCTTGGCGCTGTTGATCATCACGCCCCACGACACGACCGGCTGCCGCAGCCCGATGCCCAGGTAGGACAGGGTGGCCTCGGCGCCGATGAACGCGCCCAGCGCGATCGTCGAGTACACCAGCACCGGCGCGACGCAGTTGGGCAGCAGGTGCTTGCCGATGATCCGCCGCGACGACGCGCCCAGCGCGCGGGCCGCCTTCACGTAGTCCTGCTGCTTGGCCGCGATGGCGGTGGACCGCATGATCCGCATCGCCACCGGCCACGACAGCACGGAGATGGACAGCACCACCTGGGCCACGATCCGCACCGGCCCCGCGTCGCCGCCCGCGTTCAACGTGGTCAGGATGACGATCGCGCCCAGCACGAACGGCACGCCCACGAACACGTCGGCGATCCGCGACACCACGGCGTCCAGCCACCCGCCGTAGTAGCCCGCCAGCATCCCGATCGTCGCGCCGACCAGCACCACGCCGAGCGTGGCCAGCAGCCCGACCACGATCGACGCCCGCGCGCCGTGGACGACGCGCGTGTAGACGTCGTACCCCTGGTTGTCGTACCCGAACCAGGCGGCCGACGACGGCGCGCCGCGCGACCGCGACAGGTCCGCGGCGTTCGGGTCGCCCGAGGCGAACAGGCCGGGGAACGCCGCCATCAGCAGCACGAGCAGGATCAACGACACCGACACCCAGAACAGCGGACGCCGCCGCAGGGCGTGCCAGGCGTCCCCGAACAGCCCGCGCGGCCGCTCGGCGACCAGCGAGGCGATCTGATCAGTCATAGCGGATCCTCGGGTCCAAGACCGCGTACAGCAGGTCCACCAGCAGCGTCATCAGCAGGTACACGAGCACCAGCACGGTGACCACGCCGGTCACCATCGCGCCGTCCTTGGTCAGGATCGACCGGAACACCAGGCCGCCGACGCCGGGCACGTTGAAGATCCCCTCGGTGACGATCGCGCCGCCGAGGAACGCGCCCAGGTCCGTGCCCAGGAACGTGACGACCGGGATCAGCGAGTTGCGCAGCAGGTGCACGCCCACGATCCGCCGCCCGGTCAGGCCCTTCGCCAGCGCCGTGCGCACGTAGTCCGCCCGCCGGTTCTCGGCGATGCTCGCCCGGGTCAGCCGGGCCACGTACGCCATCGACAGGCTGGCCAGCACGAACCCGGGCACGACCAGGTTGCCGAACGACGGCGTGGTCACGGTCGGCGCGATCCACCCGAGCTGCAGCCCGAACACCAGCTGCACCACGTACCCGGTGACGAACACCGGGATGGAGATCAGGAACAACGTCGACACCAGCACCAGGCTGTCCAGGAACCCGCGCCCGCGCAGGCCGGACACCACGCCGGCGGTGATGCCGATGACGGCCTCGATCAGCAGCGCCACCAGCGCGAGGCGCAGCGTCACCGGGAACGTCGCGGCGATCCGGTCCACCACCTGCACGCCCGACGACGTCACGCCGAAGTCGCCCTGGACCAGGTTCACCAGGTACTTCCAGTACTGCACCAGCAGCGGGTCGTCGAGGTTGAACCGGTCCCGCATCATCGACACGTACGAGTCCGGGCAGTCGCGCTCGCCGCACTTGCCCTCGAACGGGTCGCCCGGCACCGCCCACACCAGCACGTAGATCAGGAACGTGGTGCCGACGAACACCGGCACCATCTGCAACAACCTGCGCAGCACGTACCGCCCCAACGGGCACTCCCCTCGGCCGGGGCCGGCCCGGGACGCGCCCGGACCGGCCCGACTGGCGAACCGGTGCTAGGCCACTTCCACCGAGTAGAGGTCCAGCGTGCGGAACGGGTCCAGGTTGGCCACCTTGAGCCGGTCGGACCGCCCGGCGATGGTGTGCTGCGTCCACAGCGGGATGGCCGGCAGGTCCTCGGCCAGCATCTTCTCCGCCTCCAGGTACAGCTCGATCGCCTCGTCCTCGCTCGCCGCCTTGTCGGCCTCGGCGAGCTTCGCGTCGAACGCCGGGTTGGAGTACAGCCCGTCGTTGGAGGACGCGCCGGTGCGGAACAGCGGCGTGAGCCAGTTCTCGATCGACGGGTAGTCGGCGACCCAGCCGGCCCGGTACATGCCGGTCATCTCGTGCGCGTTCACCTTCTGGCGGAACTCGCCGAAGCTCGTGGTCGGCACGAACCTGGCCTCCACGCCGAGGGTGTTCTTGATGCTGTTGACGACCGCCTCGGCCCACTCCTGGTGCCCGCCGTCGGTGTTGGACTGGAGCACGATCTCGCCGGTGTAGCCGGACTTCGCCAGCGCTTCCTTGGCCTTCTCCGGGTTGTACGTGCAGTACTCGCCGCACTGGCCGGGCCGGTAGCCCTTCATCAGCGGGTGCACCCAGCCGTCCGCGGGCTTGCGGGTGCCCTCGAAGATCCGCTGGGTGATCTCCTCGCGGTTGATCGCCAGGGAGATCGCGCGGCGCAGCTCCACGTTGTCGTAGGGCTTCTGGTACATCGGGAACGCGATCGTGGTGTTGTTCAGCGTCTCCCGCTGCACGACCCGTTCGCCGAGGTCCGACTCGTACTGCTTGCCCGCCAGCGCGTTGGGCGGCAACTCCTCCATGAAGTCCAGGTTGTTCGCGACCAGGTCGGCGTAGGCCGACTCGCGGCTCTGGTAGACCTTGAGCGTGAGGTCCTTGAACTTCGGCTTGTCGTTGCCCTGGTACTCGTCGTAGCGCGTCAGCTTGATGTCGGTGCCGACGGTGCGCGAGACGTACTTGAACGGGCCGTTGCCGATCGGGTGCGCCTCGAAGGCCGCGCGGTCGGCGAAGAACGCCTCCGGCAGCGGCGAGAACACCTCGTAGCCGATCGTCACCGGGAACACCGAGAACGCCTCGGACAACGTGATCTTGAACGTGTGCTCGTCCACGACCTCCAGCCCGGACAGGGTCTCGGCGGTCGGCGCCGGCGCCGCCTGCGGCCCGTCCGGGCCGTCGGGGTCGGCCGGGTGGACGGCGTCGTAGCCCTCGATCTGGGAGAAGAAGCTCGCGCCCTGGGTGGCGTTGGGCCCGTAGGCGGTCCAGTTCCAGGCGTCCACGAAGCTCTTGGCGGTGACCGGGCTGCCGTCGTGGAACTTCCAGCCCTGCTTGATCTTGACGGTGAAGACCTTCGAGTCGGTGGTGTCGATCGACTCGGCCATGGCGTTGACCGGCTGGGCGTCCTCGGCGCGGTACTCGACCAGGCCGGTGAACAGCGGGTCGAGGACGCGGCTGCCGCCGGTCTCGGTCGTGTTGCCCGGGACGAGCGGGTTCTCCGGCTCGGTGTTGAAGATGGTGATGCCGGCGTCGGTGTTCGAGCCGGCGGGCGTCTCCGCCGTGCCGCACGCCGCGGCCACCAAGGCGACCGCGACGGCTGCGGGGACTAATCGTGCACGGGACATGGGTCCTCCCACCTGATCGGGCGTAACCGAGCAGAGTCGACCGCTTTCACAGCGTGGGAGAGAACCTATTGGCCTGGTGACAGGGGCCACATGGCTGAGTGCGTCACAACCTCGTCACGATCAATCCCAGTTGACAGTGATCATGACGCACCGTCACGGTCACGCCAGCGAGAACGCGAGGCCGTCGAGGATGTCGTGCTCGCTCGCCACGAGTTCGGTCACCCCACGTGACTCCAGGTGGTCGGCCAGCGTCCGGACGACCAGCGCGCCGCCACAGATCACGTCCACCCGGCCGGGGTGCATCGGACCGAGCGCGGCACGCTCGTCGTGCCCCAGGGTGAGCAGCTCGGCGGTGACCTCCCGGACGCGGTCCAGGCCGATCCGGGCGAGGTGGATCTCCTGCGGGTCGTACCGCGGCAGCTCCTTGGCCAGGGCGACCAGCGTCGTGACGGTCCCCGCCACCCCGATCCACGTCCGGGCGCGGTCGACGGGCACCGCGTCGAACGCCTCGGCGAGCACGTCCCCGGTCACCCGGACCGCCTCCTCGACCTCGGCCTCGGTCGGCGGGTCGGTGTGCAGGCAGCGCTCGGTGAGCCGCACGCAGCCGATGTCGACCGACCGGGCCGCCTCCACCTCGCCGCGCACGCCGTCCCACGTGCCCAGGACCAGTTCGGTCGACCCGCCCCCGATGTCGGAGACGAGGAAGGGTCCTTCGTCGGCGTCCAGGTCGGACACCGCGCCGGTGAACGACAGGCGCGCCTCCTCGTCACCGCTGATGACCTCAGCCTCGACCCCGAGCACCTCCCGCGTCATGTCGAAGAAGGCGTCCTTGTTGGCCGCGTCGCGCGTCGCCGACGTCGCCACCATCCGAACGCGCTCGGCTCCCTTGCGCCGCAACACGTTCGCGTAATCCACCAGCGCCGCCCGCGTCCGCTCGACGGCCTCGGGCCGCAACTCCCCGGTCGCGTCCACCCCCTGCCCCAACCGCACGACCCGCATCTCCCGGTGCACGTCCCGCAACCACCGCTCACCACTGTCCGAAGTGGTCACATCGGCGACCAGCAACCGGATCGAGTTGGTCCCGCAGTCGATCGCGGCCACGCGCGCCATACCCAACGTCCTTCCCGACACAACCGACAACACCCGCAACCAGCCTAGTCTCCGCCAATCCCCCGCCAACCCACCTCACCGCTCCCCCACCACCACCACCAAACTCCCACCTCACCGCTCCCCCGCCTCACCGCCCCCCGACACGTCCACCTCACCGCTCTTCCCACAAAGGAGGGCTTCGTGTCATCCCGCCGACCTGGCGCAGCCCTACCGCACGTGTCAAGGGGGCACTGTGCAGGTCTTGCCCGATCGTGCGCTGATGTCGCCCCCTTGACGCGTGTGGTAGCCCTCCGGGAGGTCGGCGGGATGACACGGTCCGGGACCAACGACGCAGCGGGGGATCAGGACCAAACCCCGTCATCCTGCTGGCCTGC
>NZ_JBHYXZ010000134.1:0-3477 GCF_042752395.1 Actinosynnema sp. NPDC059335
TGGCCCGGGGGCTCGTAGATGTGTCACTGTGCGCTGCTCCGCTCGTTGGTGATCCCGCTCGGGCCCGCCTCCGGGCCGGCCCGGCCCCGGTGGCCGGCCGCGGCGGTGATGTCGGTGCTCGCGGTGGCGGCGGGCGGCGTGTTCGGGGGCGAGGACGCCCGACCGGCGATGGTCCTGGCCGTGATGATGATCATCGCGCTGCTGTTCGCCGACCTGGCGCAGCTCTGGATCTGGCAGCTCGTCGTGCGGCAGGAGCAGGGCAGGCGGACGGCCGAGGCGCTGGCCGTGGCCGAGGAGCGGCTGCGGTTCGCCGCCGACCTGCACGACGTCCAGGGCCACCACCTCCAGGCGATCGCGTTGAAGGGCGAGCTGGCGCAGCGGCTGATCGGCCGGGACGACGAGCAGGCCCGGCGGCACGCGGGCGAGGTGGCCGAGCTGGCGCGGACCGCGTTGCGGGAGACCCGCGAGGTGGTGCAGGGCTACCGGCGGGCCAGCCTGGGCACGGAGATCGCGAACGCGGTGGGGGTGCTGCGGGCGGCGGGGATCGAGACGACGGTGGAGGGCGACGCGGCCCGCGTGCCGCCGCCGTTGCAGCCGTTGTTCGGCGCGCTGGTGCGGGAGGGGACGACGAACGTGCTGCGGCACAGCCGGGCGCGCCGCTGCGCGCTGGTGATCGACGTGGCCGGGGACCGGGTCTGCGTGCGGGTGCGCAACGACGGGGTGCCGGGCGCGGGCGAGGGCGGCGAGCCGGGTTCGGGCCTGGCCGGGCTGCGCGAGCGGTTCGCCGCGGTCGGGGGCCGGGTGGAGGCCGGTTCGGCGGGCCCGGAGGCGTTCGAGCTGGTGGGACGCGCCGGGGTGGGTCGATGACCCGGGTGGCGCCGGCCGGGGCGGGCCGCCGACCCGATCGGAGCGCGCCGGCGGTCCGGGAAGCGCACGGGGCCGCCGGCCGGCGCACGGGGGTGGGCCGGTGATCCGGGTGGTGCTGGCCGACGACGAAGACCTGATCCGGGGCGCGTTGGCGGCGTTGCTGGAGCTGGAGGACGACATCGAGGTGGTCGCGCAGGCCAGCGACGGCGAGGCGGCGGTCGCGGCGGTGCGGGCGCACCGGCCCGACATCGCCGTGTTCGACCTGGAGATGCCCCGGCGCGACGGCGTGCTGGCGGCCGAGGCGGTGCGCGGGCTCGACGGGGTCGCGGTGGTGATCGTGACCCGGCACGCCCGGCCCGGTGTGCTGCGGCGGGCGTTGAGCGCGGGCGTGCGCGGGTTCGTGCCCAAGACCACCCCGGCCGCGCGGCTCGCCTCCATCCTGCGCGACGTGCACGCCGGCCGGCGCTACGTGGACTCCGAGATCGCCGCGGCCGCGTTGACCGAGGGCGCGTGCCCGCTGACCTCCCGGGAGCTGGACGTGCTGCGGCACGCCCTCCAGGGCGGCACGGTGGCCACGATCGCCCGCGAGACCCACCTCGCCGCCGGCACGGTGCGCAACTACCTGTCGTCGGCGATGACCAAACTCGGCGTGACCACCCGCTACGAGGCCGCGCGGCTGGCCTGGGACGAGGGCTGGATCTGAGCCTGGCCGAGGTGCACGACCTTCACCGCGGTCATCTCGTCCAGCAGCTCCGGCCCGTACCCGAACCCGGTGCCGGACCGCCGGCGCGGCTCGGCGGCCCCGCCGGGCGCGCCGCCGAACACCGCGTTGACCTTCACCGTGCCGACCGGCAGCTCCCGCCACGCCCGCTGCGCGTGCGCCATCGACCCGGTGAGCACGGTCGCGGCCAGGCCGTGCTCGTCCACGCACGCCTCGACCAGGCCCTCCTCGAACGACGGCACCACGCGCACCGCCGCGACCGGGCCGAACGTCTCCTCCCGCATCACGCGCATGTCGGGCGTGCAGCGGGCGAGCACGGTCGCCGGGTAGTACGCGCCCTCGCGGTCCGGGATCCTGCCGCCGACCAGCAGCTCCGCGCCGTCGGCCACGGCCTCGGCGACGTGCGCGTGCACGTGCTCCCGCATCCGGGCGTCCACCAGCGGCTGCGGGTCGGCGTTCCAGCGCCCGGCCTCGTCGCACAGCGCCGCCAGGAACTCCCCGGCCACGGCCTGGTGCACGAAGATCCGCTCCACCGAGGTGCAGAGCTGCCCGGCGTTGGTGAACGCGCCGATCGCCGCCTGTTCGGCCGCCCAGGCCGGGTCCACGTCCGCGTCGACCAGCAGCGGGTCGTTGCCGCCGTTCTCCAGCAGCGCCTTCGCGCCGGTCGCGGCGCACGCGGCGGCGATCGAGCGGCCGGTCGCCGTGCCGCCGACGTGGGCGACGACGTCCACGTGCGGCGACGAGGCCAGCGCCGCGCCCACCGCGCCGTCGCCGGTGAGGCTCTGGAGCACGCCCGGCGGGAAGTGCTCGACCAGGAGCTGCGCCAGCAGCACACCCGTGTGCGGGCAGCGCTCGCTCGGCTTGTGCACCACGGTGTTGCCGGTCACCAGGGCCGCGCCGAGCAGCCCGCAGGAGACGGCGACCGGGTCGTTCCACGGGGTGAGGGCGACGACCACGCCGCGCGGCTCGGGGACCATGAAGTCGGCGGCGTCGTGCGCGCCGTGCAGCGACCGGCCGCGGTGCACCGGGCCCAGCTCGGCGTACTGCTCCAACGTGGACGCGCCCGCCAGCACACCGTCCCGGGCGGACCCGACGGGGCGGCCGGTCTCCGAGTGCAGCAGCTCGGCCAGCTCGTCCGCGTGCTCCCGGACCGCCGCCGCGGCGGCCCTGAGCGCCGCTCCCCGTTCGGCGGCAGGGGTTGCCGCCCAACCGGGTTGCGCCTCACGCGCGGTGAGCACCGCGCCGGCCACGTCCTCGTCCGTGGCGCCGGGCAACCAGCCGATCAGCCGACCGTCGACCGGGCTGTGGACGTCGAGTGCTGCGACACGCATGTCCGTCATGGACACCGGGTACCCCGGCGGTCGAGGTGAAACCCGAGGCGGAGCCCCGAGGAGGACAGCCATGCCCGGACGTGAGGAGCTGCCCAGCACGATCGCGCGGTCGTCGAAGAAGGCGCAGCGGACGTGGATCAAGGCGCACGACTCGGCCGTGCAGACGTACGGCGAGGGCCAGCGCTCGCACCGGACCGCGTTCGCCGCGTTGAAGCACTCGTTCGAGAAGGTCGGCGACCACTGGGAGCCGAAGCGGGAGAAGGGCCCGTCCGACGCGCAGGCCGCGCGCAGCACGCCCAAGCAGGGCAGGACGGCGGGCGGCGTGGACGCCAACGCCAGCAAGCAGCACCTCTACGACCTGGCGAAGAGGCTGGACGTGCCCGGCCGCTCGACCATGACCAAGCAGCAGCTCGTCGAGGCGATCGGCAAGGCCAACAACCGCAAGACCGCGAAGGCCCGGTCCAAGTAGGCGCGGCCCGGGGACTTCCGACGAGCCCCGGGCCCCCTCCGGGCGGGGCCCGGGGGGGTGAAGTGCCCGGGGGTGGCTGGTGCCCGGGG
>NZ_JBHYXZ010000134.1:3487-24474 GCF_042752395.1 Actinosynnema sp. NPDC059335
GGGCGCGCGCCGCCCCCCCCCCAACCCCCCCCCCCCCCCGGCCCGGCGCGCGCCGGGGGGGGGGGGGGGGGGACCCCCCGCCCCCCCGCGCCCCCGCCCCCCGGGGCCCCGGGGGCGTTCACGTGCCCGGGGTTCGATGGTGCCAGGGTTCGAGCGCGGTCAGGGTTCGAGCCACTTCCGGTCGTTCAGGAGCTGGCTGGCCTGCGGGCCCATCAACGTCATGCCGCCGTCCACCACGAACGACGCCCCGGTCACGTACCCGGCCGCCGGCGTGGCCAGGAACGCCACCACCGCGGCGACCTCGGCCGCGCTGCCCGGCCGCCCCAGCGGCACGCCCGGCCGCGGCTCGGTGCGCGGGTCCACGTCCTCCTGGCCCGTCATCGGGGTGGAGATCTCGCCGGGCGCGACCGAGTTGACCGTGATGGCGTGCTCGGCCAGCTCCAGGGCCAGCACCTTCGTCAACGCGCCCAGCCCGGCCTTGGCCGCGCAGTAGGGCGCCGCGCCGACCCGGGGCTGGTGCTCGTGCACGGACGTGATGTTGATGATCCGGCCGCCCTGCCCGGCCTCGATCATGTGCTTGGCGGCGCGTTGCGCGCACAGGAACGCGCCGTCGAGGTCGACCGACAGCACCGAGCGCCAGGTGTCGAAGTCCATGTCCATGGCCTTCTGCGCGGTGCCGGTGCCCGCGCAGTTCACCAGCACGTCGATGCCGCCCAGCTCCTCGGCCAGCTCGTCGACCACGGCCGCGGCGGTGGGCAGGTCGGTCAGGTCGAGCCGCCGCACGGCCGCCCGCACGCCCTGCGCGCGGACCTCCCGGGCGGTGCGCTCGCCGCCCTCGGCGTCGGTGTGGAACGTGATGCCGACGTCCACCCCGCCACCGGCCAACGCCACCGCGACGGCCCGGCCGATGCCGGAGTCGGAGCCGGTCACGACGGCGCGCATCGGCGCGCCGACCCGGTCCTGGGGTAGTGGTGCAGTCATGCGCGGCGGGTACCCGGCCCGGTGTTTGCCACACGCCGTGCCGGGAACGCTCCGGACAGTCGACGTCGGCAGTGGGAGGAGCACCATGAAGGCCGTCACCTGGCACGGCAAGCGGGACGTGCGCGTGGAGACCGTGCCGGACCCCGTCCTCAAGGAGCCGACCGACGTCATCGTGCGCGTCACGTCCACCGGCTTGTGCGGCTCCGACCTGCACCTGTACGAGGTGTTGGGCCCGTTCATCGACCAGGGCGACGTCCTCGGGCACGAGCCCATGGGCGTGGTCGAGGAGGTCGGCGCGGAGGTCACCGGGGTCAAGCCCGGCGACCGGGTCGTCATCCCGTTCAACGTCTCGTGCGGCACGTGCTTCATGTGCGAGCGCGGCCTGCAGTCGCAGTGCGAGACGAGCCAGGTGCGCGAGCAGGGCACGGGCGCGGCGCTGTTCGGCTACACCAAGCTGTACGGGCAGGTGCCCGGCGGGCAGGCCGAGTACCTGCGGGTGCCGTTCGGCAACACGCTGCCCATCAAGGTGCCCGAGGGTCCGGCGGACGACCGGTTCGTGTACCTGTCCGACGTGCTGCCGACCGCGTGGCAGGCGGTGGAGTACGCGGCCACCCGGGACAGCCTGGTCGTGCTCGGCCTCGGCCCGATCGGCGACATGGCGACCCGCATCGCCCAGCACCGCGGCGTGGAGACCGTCATCGGGGTCGACCTGGTGCCCGAGCGGATGGCACGGGCCCGCGGCCACGGCGTGACCGTGCTGAACGTGCGCGACAGCCACCTGGTGGACCACATCCGCGACCTCACCGGCGGGCGCGGCCCGGAGGCGGTGATCGACGCCGTCGGCATGGAGGCGCACGGCGCGCCGGTCGCCAAGCTCGCGCACCAGGCGGTCGGCCTGCTGCCGGACGCCATCGCCGCGCCGTTCATGCGGACCGCAGGCGTGGACCGGCTGCACGCGCTGCGCCTGGCGATCGACATCGTGCGGCGGGGCGGCACCATCTCGGTGTCCGGTGTGTACGGCGGGATGGCCGACCCGATGCCGCTGCTGACGCTGTTCGACAAGCAGGTGCAGCTGCGCATGGGCCAGGCGAACGTGTGGCGCTGGGTGCCGGAGATCCTGCCGCTGCTGACCGACGGCGACCCGCTCGGCGTGGACTCGTTCGCCACCCACCACCTGCCGCTCGACCAAGCGCCGCACGCCTACGAGATCTTCCAGCGCAAGCAGGACAACGCCGTCAAAGTGCTGTTCCGGCCTTGACGGGCTAGGTTGCAGCCATGATCCGCTTTCGGTGGTCGGCCGCCGCGGCGTCGGCGGCGGTGCTGGTGGCGAGCGGGTGCGGCCCGGGTTCCGGCGACCTGGTCGGGCGGGCGGTGGAGGACTTCACCGCCGCGGTGTCCTCGGGCGACGCGGACCGCGCGTGCGCGCTGTTGACGGACCGGGCGCGCGAGGGCGTGGACTGCTCGTCGCTGGACGTGCCCGGCGGCGCCGTGGAGTCCGTCGAAGTCTGGGGTGACGCGGCGCAGGTCCGCACCTCGCGGGACGTGCTGTTCCTGCGCGAGCTGTCGTCGGGGTGGCGGGTGTCCGGCGCGGGGTGCGAGTCGCGCGGGGACCGGCCGTACGAGTGCGAGGTGGGCGGGCCGTGACGCAACGGGCGATGTTCTACGTGTACCTGGTCGGTGTGCTGGTGCTGCTGGTCTACTTCGCCGTCATCGGGTTGGTGGGCATGTGAAGCGGTTCCTGCGCGACAACGGGCTGGGGTTGGCGTTCGGCCTGCTGTTCCTGGCCTCGCTGGTCGGTCAGGCGTTCGCCGGCAACCCGCCCTCAACGCCGACCGGCTCACCGACGGCGGTGACCCGATCGGGTTCTGGCAGTACGTGACGTCGTCGGACTTCGCCGTGGACGTGGCCGAGAACTGGCAGTCCGAGTACCTGCAGTTCTTCCTGTTCATCTTCGCGACCGTGTGGCTGATGCAGAAGGGGTCGACCGAGTCGAAGACCGCGGACCGGCTCGGGCCGGAGTCCGACGAGAGCCAGTCGCTCGGCGCGCACGCGACGGGGCAGTCGCCGCCGTGGGCGAAGGCGGGCGGCTGGCGGACCGCCCTGTACTCGAACTCGCTCGGCCTGGTGATGCTGGTGTTGTTCCTCGGCTCGTGGGGCGCGCAGTCCATCGCCGGGCGCAGCGCGTACAACAACGACCAGTTGAACACCTTCCAGGACCCGGTCGGCTGGTGGGACTACGTGCTGTCGGCCGACTTCTGGAACCGGTCGCTGCAGAACTGGCAGTCGGAGTTCCTGGCGATCGGCTCGATGGTGGTGTTCAGCGTGTACCTGCGCCAGCGGGGCTCGTCGCAGTCCAAGCCGGTCGGCGCGCCGCACCACTCGACCGACGAGTCGGGCTGATCCCCGGCGGCCGACCCGCCGGGGTGGGTGGTCACGCCGGGTGGTCGGCCCGGGGTCGTTCGAGGCGGTGGGCCGCGGGTCCGGGATCACGCACGGCGGGCGGCCACCAGGGGCACGTGCGTCGTGCGCGTGGTGTGCGAGGCGGTCGGCTGCGGGGACTCGTGCGAGGCGGTCGGCTGCGGAGGTCGCGCGGGTGGTCGGCCCGGGGTCATTCGAGGCGGTCGGCTTCGTCCACGTCGTCGGACTCGATGCTGTCCCGGCCGCGCTCGCGCCACGGCAGGGCGAACCACAGCGTGCCGAACAGCAGCAGCGCGAACACGCCGAACCCGATGGCCACCCAGCCGCCGATGATCACCTCGCCGAGCATCAGCACGGTGCCGATCATGGCCAGGGCCAGGAACGCCAACCCGGCGATCGCGAACCGGTTCGCCACCTCGATCACGTCCTCGCGCCGGCCGCGCCGGAACAGCAGCCGGTGCCACGCCGCGGGCGCGGTGAGCAGCGCGACCGCGCACGCGGCGAACAGGATCGTGATCAGGTGGGTGGCGCGGATGTACGCGTCGGCGGACGCGTACCGGTCGGTGAACGTGATCGACAGCAGGAAGCCGAACAGGATCTGGACGCCCGCCTGCGCCACCCGGAGTTCCTGCAGCAACTCGTTGAGGTTGCGGGCCAACCTCCGCTGGTGTGACTCCTCAGCCTGGCTCACCGCCACCACGTACCCAACCACGGGTCCGTTCAACCATTATTTTCGGGTGACGAACGTGAGGCCGAAGTGGTTGAGGGTGGCGGGCAGCGGCGCGTGCAGGGTGGGCACCTCCAGGTGGTCGCGCAGGGTGTCCAGCATCGTGCTCCCGGCGACCAGCACCAGGTCGCGGCCGGGGCAGACGCCGGGCCCGCCGCTGAACGGCACCAGCCCCGGGTCCGGCGGCGTCGGCCAGTTCTCCGGCGCGTAGGAGTCCGCGTACGGCAGCCGGTCCGGGTCGCGGTGGAAGTACGGGGCGAACACGACGAACGTGGTGCCCGCCGGCAGCCACGTCCCGTGCCAGCGGGTCGGACCGGTGCTCTCGCGCAGGATCACCGGCGTGGTGGGCCACAGCCGCGCCGACTCCCAGATCCCGGCCGGCCCCTCGCCGCCGATCGCCAGCGCCCGCATGGTCACGATGCCCGCCGCGTCGAACGCGAACAGCCAGTGCGGGACCTGGCCGAGCAGCTCGTCGACCGGCGCGAGGGCCGCCAGGCTGCCCGCCTCGGCCCGTTCCAGGTGCCCGCGCAGCCGGTCCTCGAACCGGCGGCGCAGCGCCTCCCGGCGCGGGTGCAGGTAGGCCCAGTTCGCGTTGCCGCGCAACGTCTTGAGCACGTCGGTCAGCTCGCCGTCCTCGCGGGCGGCCGACCCGAGCACGATCCGCCGCGCCGCCCGCCACCACGCCTGCGCGAACGCGTCCCAGGTCAGCTCGCCCGCGCTGCGCGCGTGCCGCAGCAGGAGGTCCGCCTCGTCGGCCACGATCGACGGCACGTCGATCTTCTCCGGACGCAGCACGTCCTCGGTGACCGCGCGCCGGTGCGCGCGCCGCTCCCCCGTCGAGATCAGCACGCCGTGCGGCTGGAAGTGCGCCAGCGCGGCCTTCTTCTCCCGGGTGGCGAGGGCGAACGGGGTCGGCGACTCGGCGAGCAGGCGGGACACGTCGAGCGGGTCGAGGAGCAGCGCGACGCTGCGGCCGGTCACCCGCAGCCGCAGCGGTTCCGGCCCGTAGCGGGCGCGGAACCGCCGCAGGGTCGCCACGGCCGCGGCGTCCGCCCGGACCGCGGCGGCCAGGGCCGTCGCCGGCGGGCGGCGCACGATCACGCCCTTGGCCAGCGTCGGCAGCAGCACCTTGGCGAACGCCCGACCGGTGTCGAGCCGGGATGCTACGGCCACGATCCCTCTTCCGCGTGGGCGACGACGAGCTCGCGCACCTCGCACCCCTCGGGTTGGCGCAGCGCGAACACGATGGCGTCGGCGACCCGCTCCGGCGGGTTCAGCTTGCTGTCGTCCGGCGGCCGGTACTGCTCGGCCCGGTCGTCGAAGAAGTGGGTGCGCATGCCGCCGGGGATCACCAGCGTCACGCCGACCCGCCCGGCGGTCTCGGCCGCCAGCGCCCGGGTGAAGCCGACCACGCCGAACTTCGAGGCGCAGTACGCGGTGGCGTCGCTGACCGCGCGCAGCCCCAGGGTGGACGCGATGGTCACCACCCGGCCGCCGTCGAGCAGCGGCAGCGCCGCGCGCACGACCGCCGCCGTGCCGAGCAGGTTCACCATCACCACCCGGTCCCAGTCCGGGCCGGACACCTCGTCCAGCCGGCCGCACGCGTCCGTGCCCGCCGCCGTGACGACCGCGCGCAGGCCGCCGTTGCGCTCGGCGATGGCCCGCACCGCGCGTTCCGCCGCCCTGGTGTCGGACAGGTCCACCGACTCGAAGTCGGCCACCTCCGGCGACGACGGCGCGGCCTTGTCCAGCACCAGCGGCCGGCCGCCCAGCTCGTGCACCGCGTGCACCACGGCCGCGCCCAGACCGGACGCGCCTCCCGTCACCAACACCTGACCGAGCATCAGCCCCTCCTCGACAGCATCTCGGTGGTCGACCGGCCCCGGTGGTAGGGCACCACGACGGTGCGCCCACCCCAGCCCGCGACCAGGTCCGCTTCCGGCAGCGACTCCACGGTGTAGTCGCCGCCCTTGACCCACACGTCCGGGCGCAGCGCCGCCAGCGCCCGCTCCGGCGTGTCGTCCTCGAACACGATCACGTCGTCCACGCAGCCCAGCGCGCGCAGCACCTCGACCCGGTCCTGCTCCCGGGTGACCGGCCGGTCCGGGCCCTTGAGCCGGCGCACCGACGCGTCGGAGTTCAGGCACACCACCAGGCAGTCGCCCAGCGCCCGCGCGGCGCGCAGGGTGCGGACGTGGCCCGCGTGCAGGAGGTCGAAGCAGCCGCCGGTCGCGACCACCACACCGCCCCGCGCCCGCACCGCGTCCACTGTGGACAGCGTGTCGACCGGGCGGAACCCGGACGCGCCGCCGTGGCGCAGGAACTCGGCGGCGGACGTGACGCCGTCGGCGACCGCGTCGTCCATCGCCGCGCCGGCCATGAGCCGGGCCGCGACGGTCGCCGCGAACCGGTCCCCCGCGCCGCACGGGTCCACGACGGGCACCCTGGGCGCGGGCACGGCGACCGGCGTGCCGCCGCCGTGCAGCAGCGCGCCGTCGGCGCCGAGCGTCACCACCACGGCCCGCGCCCGCCACCGGGCGCGCAGCGCTTCCAGCGCGTCCATCGGGTCGTCGTGGCCGCTGAACCGCTTCGCCTCGGACGCGTTCGGCGTGACCAGCCGCGCGCCGGGCACCGGGTCCGGGCCGCGCGGGTGGGGGTCCCAGACCACCGGGCGGCGGGCGAGGACGCCGCGCAGCCGCTCGTCGCGCAGGAGCCCGCGCCCGTAGTCGGAGACCAGCACGCAGTCGGCCTCCAGCACGGCGTCGAGCATGTCGTCCGTGGCGTGCGGCGGCGCGCCGGGGCCGCCGCCGCGGTCGAGCCGGGCGATCGACTGGTCGCCGCAGCGCAACCGCGTCTTGACCGGGGTCGGCACCGACGAGGGCCCGAGCACGGAGGGCACCGCGGCCAGCTCGTCCCGCAGCCGCTGCCCGTCCTCGTCGTCGGCCACGGCGCTGACCAGCGTCACGTCCACGCCGTCGGCGGCGGCCAGCGCGGCGGCCAGGCCCGCGCCGCCGGGTCGGGCGCGTTCCTCCCGGACGTCCAGCACGGGCGCGGGCGCGTCCGGGCACAGCCGCTCGGCCGTGCCGAGCACGTCCACGTCGAGCAACGAGTCGCCCACGACGACGAGCTTCACGACACCCTCCGTTCCGCGGCGGGCAGCGCCGCTTCGAAGGCCGCGCACAGCGCGTGCACGGCGACCAGCTGGGCCTCCTGCACGTTCGCGGGCGCACCGGGCAGCGCGAGCACCTCGTCCACCACGTCGGCCAGCGGGTTCGGGGCCGGGCCGGTCATCGCCCACACGTGCGCGCCCGACTCCCGGCCGGCCTTCGCCGCCTCGATGAGGTTCGGGCTGCGGCCGCTGGTGGTCAGCAGCACCACGACGTCCCCCGGCCGGGCGTGCGCGGTGACCTGGCGGGCGAACACCTGGTCGTAGCCGTAGTCGTTGCCGATCGCGGTCACGCTGGACGACTCCGCGCACAGCGCGATGGCGGAGAACGGCCGCCGGTCGTCGCGGAACCGGCCGACCAGCTCGGCGGTCAGGTGCTGCGCCTCGGCGGCCGACCCGCCGTTGCCCGCCGCGAGCAGCCGGCCCCCGGCGTCGAGCCGGCGGGCCAGGACGCCGCCCCAGCGGGTCAACCGCGGCGCCTGGGCGCGCAGCCCGGCCAGCGTCTCGGCCAGGCCGTTCAAATGGGTCTCGACGGTCATCGGGAGCCTCCCACGGCCACGGCCTGAGCGGCCGCGACGCGCTCGTAGACGCGTTCGGTGTCCTCGGCGATCCGGTCCCACGTGTAGCGCACCCCCACCCGGTCCAGGCCCGCGAGCCCGTACGCCTCCCGGCGCGCCCGGTCGGACAGCAGCGAGTGCAGCGCCCGCGCCAGCGCGACCGGCTCGCGCGGCGGCACCAGCACGCCGGTCACGCCGTCCACCACGGTGTCGGTCAGGCCGCCCACGGCGGCGGCCACCACGGGCACGCCGCAGGCCATCGCCTCCAGCGGCACGATGCCGAACGGCTCGTACCAGGGCACGCAGGCCACCACGTCGGCCGAGCGCAGCAGCGCGGGCATCTCGTCCCGCGACACCTGCCCGGCCAGGCACAGCCGGTCGCGCACGCCCAGGCGTTCCGCGTGCGCGGCGAGCCGGCGCGCCTCCGGGTCGGACCCGACGTCCACCGGGCCGCCCGCGATGACCAGCTCGGTGGCGGGCAGCGACCGCAGGGCCGTGATCAGGTCCTGGAAGCCCTTGCGCGGCACGAGCCGGCCGACCGACACCACGCGGTGCGGGTAGCGGCGGCGCGCCACCGGGCCCTCGGGCTGGAACCGCGTCGGGTCCACGCCGCACGGCACGACCGAGATCCGCGACCGCGGCACGCCCATGCGCAGCAGCTCGACCACCTCGTCGTCGCAGGTGGCGGCGATCCGGTCGGCCTCGCGGCCGATCATCCGCTCGATCGCGATCCGCTCGGCCGGGCTGGTGTCGTCCGCGCCCTGGTGGCGGCGCTTCACCGTGCCGAGGGCGTGGTAGGTCTGCACGACGGGCACGCCCGCCTTGCGCCCCGCGAGCACCGACGCGAGGCCGGACATCCAGAAGTGCGCGTGCACGACGTCCGGCGGCTCGCCGTCCCACTCCTGCTCCAGGAACCGGGCGAACTCGCCCATGTGCGGCAGCAGGTCGTCCTTGGGCACCGCGCGGGCCGGGCCGGCGGGCACGTGCACCACCTCGTAGCCCTGCTCGGTGCGCACCCGCTCGGGCAGGTCCGGGTCGTCGCGGCGGGTGTGGACCACCACGTCGTGCCCGCGGTCGGACAGTGCTGCCGACAAGGCGGCGACGTGCACGTTCTGTCCGCCCGCGTCCACACCACCCAGGGCGGCCAGCGGGCTGGCATGCTCGGACACCATCGCGATCCTCATCCGCTCACTCCTGTCAACAACCGGTCCCAAGCCCGCAGGAAGGCGTCGAGGCCGTACCGGGCCAGGGCGAACTCCCTGGCCTGCTTGCCCTTCTGCCTGGCCAGCGCCGGGTCGGCGACCAGCTCGGCCACCGCCCGCACCAACTCGTCCACCTCGGTGGAGACCACGCCCGCCTCCGGCGGCACCGCGCGCACCACCTCGGTGCACGCCAGCGCCACCACGGGCATGCCCAGGTGCATCGCCTCGATCAGGGACAGGCCGAGCGACGTCCACCGCACGGGGTGCAGGTAGAGCCGGCGCTGGGCGAGTTCCCGGTGCAGCGACGCGAGGTCGTGGTCGCCGCGGCCCATCGCGCCCAGCTTCTCGGTCTTCATGCCGTAGACGTCCAGCGGCGCGGCCTCGGCGAAGCGCGGCAGCAGGTCGGTGCCCACCGCCCGGCCCCGGCGCACCGGGTCGTTCACCACGACCGCGGCCCGGGCCAGATCGCCGGTGTAGAGCGGGCCCGGGTCGACCACACCGTGCTCGATCACGACGGTGCGCGTGTCGCCGCAGTCCCACATGAGGTCGTTGAAGTGGGTGACGTGGACGATCGTGCCCGGCCAGTCCTTGAGCGGGTGGGCCTGGTTCGGGTACTTCGGCGTGTTGTGCTCCAGGTACACGACCGGGATGCCGGAGGGCACCAGGCCGACCTCGACGGGCCGTTGCAGCACGGCGATGTCGGCGTCCACTTCGGACAGCGCCACCTCGCGCGCCGAGGGCCAGTCGCGCCCGGACAACCCTATGCCGTGGGGAGGACCGGGGATCAGGTACTCGTGGCCACCGCGGACGAACGCGTTCGTCCACGAGCCGTGCACGTGCCACAGCAAGATCTTCACGTCCGCACCCCCACGAGGTCGGCAACGGCGGTGACGACCTGGTCGGCCGTCACCCGGTCGAGGCACGGGTGTCCGGGCACCGGGCACTCCCGGGCGCGCGTGCCGCGGCACGGCGCGTCCTGGTCGCCCAACACCACGTGCGGCCCGTACGGCGCCCACCGGACGGCGGGCACGACGGGGGAGAACAAGGAGACGACGGGCGTGCCGACCGCGGCGGCCAGGTGGGCGGGGCCGGTGTTGCCGACCACCACCGCGTCCGCGCGGGCCAACACCCCGGCCAGTTCGGCGAACGTCGTGCGGCCGCCGAGGTCGACGCCGTGCGCGCCCGCCACGTGCCGGGTCAGCGCGGTCTCGGCCGGCCCGCCGGTGACGACGACGCGGTGCCCGGCCTCGGTGAGCGCGACGACGGCCTCGGCGCAGCGGTGCGGCGACCACGCGCGGGCGGGCGCCGAGGCGCCGGGGTGCACCACCACGTACGGCCCCGGTTCGGCCACGGCGGGTTCCGGCGGGGTGGTGACCGCGAGCCGGCCGTCGTCGCCCGGCGGCAGCTCGAACCCGGCGGCCCGCGCGACTTCCAGCGCGCGTTCGGCTTCCGGGACGTCCGGGTCGTCGCGCAGCCGGACGTCCAGCAGGGAGCCGGGGTAGTCGACGGAGCGGGCGACGACCCGGGGCACGCCGGCCAGCTTCAGCAGCAGCGCCAGCGGCAGCGGGCTCTGGTGGAAGGACGTGAGGATCAGCGCGACGTCGGCGCGGATCCCCTTGAGCAGCGCGACAATTCCCTCTATGTCCGGATTGCGCACCTCCAGCGCCGGGTTCGCGATCCACGGGCAGTCCCACCGCACGATCCGCTGCACGCCCGGCAACAGCGCCGCCGCCTGCGCGCCGGAGTGCCCGCACAGCAGCACCACCTCGCCCGCGTGCGCGGCCGCGCGCACCGCCGGGCCGGCGAGCAGCACGTCGCCGTCGCTGTCGAGCCTCGCCACGAGAGTCCTCATAGGACCATCGCCAACGCGGACGCGAGGTCGGGCGCGGTGTGCGGTGCGCGGTCGACCTCTTCGGGCAGGGTCACGGGGGTGGGCACGAGGATGGGGGTGACACCGGCCGCCAGCGCGGCCCGGACGTCCGCTTCGATGTCGCCGATGAAGAAGGTGCGCTCGGGGTGCGCGCCGAGTTCCTCGCACGCGCGCAGGACCATGGTGGGCGCGGGTTTGCGGCACGGGCAGCCGTCTTCCGGGGCGTGCGGGCACACCTGCCAGGTGCCGAACCGGCCGAGCAGGACTTCGACCCTGGCGTTCACCGCGTCCACCTGGGCCGGGGTGAGCAGACCGCGACCGACGCCGGACTGGTTGCTGACCACGCCCGTGCGCACGCCGTTGGCGCGCAGCACGCGCACGACTTCGCGCGCGCCGGGCATCGGCCGGACCTTGTCCGGATCGCCGTTGTAGGGCACGTCCTCGATGAGCGTGCCGTCGCGGTCGAAGAGAACCGCGTCGGGGTACTGGTCCACAGAGGAGAGTTAGCCGGTGCGAAACGAAGCAAACACTTCTCGGAGAAGCGCTACTCTCCGTCACTCCAAGGGTCGATGTGTGGAAACCGGGTGAACGGGTAACCAGGTGTCGAACTCGATTCCCGACGAGAGGGTTGTGTGCAGTGACGACGATCGAGAAGTCCGTGGACGTCGAGGTCCCGGTCACGACCGCCTACAACCAGTGGACGCAGTTCGAGTCGTTCCCGCAGTTCATGGAGGGCGTCGAGCGCATCACGCAGGTGACGCCCACCAGGACCCACTGGGTCACCAGGATCGGCGGCGTCACGCGCGAGTTCGACGCCGAGATCACCGAGCAGCACCCCGACGAGCGGGTCGCCTGGCACACGGTCGACGGTCCGCCGCAGGGTGGTGTGGTGACGTTCCACCGGCTCGACGACCGGCGGACCCGCGTGCACGTGCAGATGGAGTACGACCCGCAGACGCTCACCGAGAAGGCCGGTGCGGCGGTCGGCGTGGTCGGCCACCGCGTGTCCGGTGACCTGGAGCGCTTCAAGCAGTTCATCGAGGGGCGCGGGATGGAGACCGGCGCGTGGCGCGGCGACGTGAGCCGCCCGCCGCAGGCCGGCGAGACGCGCCACGACCTGCCCGACGCCGGCCGTCCGGGTGACCCGCTGCGATGAGCCGGAGGGCGGTGCCCGAGCCGCGGCGACGGAGCCGGTCACCGGTCCCGATCCCCCGGCCCCGGCCGCCCGTCGACGGCAGTTGACACGTGAAGGCCCCGCGAGCCCCCCGCTCGCGGGGCCTTCGCACGTCGGCTGCCCGTTCTTCGCACCCGGGCTTCCCGCTCGGAGGGCTGTCGGACGTCCGAGCCTCACACGTCCCCCCTCGCGCGCCTTCGCGCGTCGGCTCACGGCTCACGAGCCCGACGTTCGGGAATGGTTTCCCGGCCACCTGCGCGCCGCTCTCCCGTGCCCCCTTCACCCCGGCACCCGACCGAGCCCTCAGGACACCTGCCCGGCGTGCCCCGCCGACACGCGAAAGGCCCGCGGACGCCTCCGTCCGCGGGCCTTTCGTCGGAGCCTGGCTCCCCTAGCCGTCCTTCAGCCGGTCGAACAGGCCGCGCACCGAACGCCGCAGCGCCGACGTGGCGTCGCCGAGCAGCGAGCCGGCCGCCCGGTTCCCGTTGGCCGGCTGTCCCGCCTCGCCGTCGGGCTCCCCGCCCACGTCCCCCTCCAGCAGCTCGCGCAACACCTCCACCACCACCTCGGGGTGCCCCAGCGGCACGGGGGCGGCGAAGGTCTGGGCGGAGCTGATCAGGTGCTCGTGCCGCCGGATCAGGTCGCCGACCGCCGCGCCGGCCGCCGCGCCCGCCACCACGTGCACCGGCACGGCGCGGTCGGCGAACTCGGACAGCACCTCGTCCACCTCGTCCCACGGCTCGTCCGCCGCGGGCAGGCGGCACCACATGACCTGCAGGTGCTCCGTCAGCGGGCGCCACGTGCCGGGCAGCTCGCCGTGCCTGCCGACGCCGGCGGGGTCGAGCACGACCACGGCCGGGGCGTCGGGCGGACCCGCCCACACCACGGACGGACCCGCGGTCCTGGGTTCCTGTTCCATGCGGCTACACCTCCACCACTTCGGGTGCCACGCAGTAGACCGTGTACGCCGATCGGATGACCGGTTGCGCGACGTTGCGGACCCGCACGCCGCCGGGCGTCATGCCGTGCTCGGTGCCGAAGTGCGCGTGCCCGTGCACGGCCAGCTGCGCGCCGTTCGCGTCGATCGCCTCGCCCAGCAGGTACGACCCGAGGAACGGGTAGATCTCCGGCGGCTCGCCGCGCAGCGTGTCCGGCACCGGCGAGTAGTGCGTCAACGCCACCTTCACGTCGGTGTCGAGGTCGGCCAGGGCGGCGGCGAGCGAGTCGGCGATGCCGGTCGTGTGCCGGATGAACGCCTTCATCTCCGGCTCGCCGAACGCGCTGCCGCACTTGCCGGCGAACCCGCCGCCGAAGCCCTTCACGCCCGCGACGCCCAGCGTCTGGCCGTCCACGGGGATGGTGGCGGTCTCGCCCTCCAGCACGGTGAGGCCCGCGTCGCGCAGCACGGCGGTCACCTGGTCCGGCTTGTCGTCGTGGTAGTCGTGGTTGCCGAGCACCGCCACCACGGGCACGGGCAGGCCGCCGAACTCGTCGGCCACCACCCGCGCCTCGGCCACGGTGCCGTGCCGGGTCAGGTCGCCCGCCAGCAGCAGCACGTCGGCGCAGTCTCCCAGCTCCTCCAGGGCGGGCCGCAGCCGTCCGCGCGCGTCCTCGCCCAGGTGCACGTCGCCCACCGCCGCGATGCGGATCATCGGATCTCCTCTCGGCCGACCGGGGCGTCGGACGGCACCACCTTCACGTCGTCCAGCACGGTCAGCTCCGGGGCCACGTCGTGGATCACCGCCTCCAGCTCGGCGCGGCGCTCGGGGCTGGCCACGTCGCCGGACAGCAGCACGTGGTCACCGCGCACGGTGACCCGCACGCCGAGTTCGGTCGTGCGCGGGTCCTCGGCCAACGCCTGGCGGAGCCGGGCGGCGAGGTATTGCTCTGCGGTCATCAGGCGCTCCTCGTCAGCGGGGAGGACAGCAGGTCGAGGCGTTCGACCAGCACCAGGAACGCCTCGGCGTACGGCGAGTGCTTGGTGGCCTCGCGGACCTTCTCCCAGTCGATCTGCTCGCGCAGCGCGCGGGCGAACGGCAGCAGCTCGCTGAAGTCGCAGCGGTGGCCGTCCAGGACGAGCAGCTTGCCGATCATCACCTCGGTCGCGGGCATCACCGGCAGCACCACGGAGCCGACCTGCAGCTCCTCGGCGCGCGACAGCGTCTCGTCGGTCACCGGGACTTCGTTGGGGCGGAACAGCAGGTCCACCAGCGAGTCGCCGTCGTAGACCTTCAGCAGCCAGTCCTCGGGCGGGGTGGCGGCACGCATGCCGGCCGCGACGAGCGCGCTCACCGCGTCACGGGCGTCCTGCTCCCGCACCAGGATGTCGACGTCGTGTTCGGTCGCGGGGCCGCCTCTGGCGTACACGGCGCACCCGCCCGCGAGGGCGAACGGGATGTCGTGCGCGCGCAGGGCTTTGGCCACCTTGGTCAACGTGCGCAGCAGCTCGTCTTGGACACCGCTCATGCGAGTTGATTACCCGTACGGGCAACTGTTCACACGGGGCGGGTACCGCCGTCCACACGGGGTAGTCCCCTGTCATGACTGCCACACCGCCCGACCCGGACCCGGCCCGCACGCCGGGGCTGGAGCCCGGTGGCGGGGTCGCGCCCGGCGAGACACCGCCAGACTCCGGCCAGACCTCCGGCCTGTCCCACCCGCAGCCGATGCCGTCGCGGCGCGGCCCGATCATCACGTTGGTGGCCGTGCTCGTCGTGACGCTGCTGACGCTCGCGTTCGTGGTGGCGCAGGTGATGGGGTGGACCAACCTGTTCTGACTGCGGCCCGCTCGCACGGCGCTCACGGTCCTCCGAGAGCGGTCGGAGCCCTTCGCGGCGAGGGCGGTCGAGTTTTGGCGCCCTGCCGCCGGGGCGGTCAGGGGCGCAGCGGCGGGCTCGGCGGCAGCCCCTCCTTGCGGCCCAGGCCGTCGAGCAGTTGCCGCAGCGTGTCGCGGGAGTTGTGGCGCGGCGTCCAGCCGAGCCGGGTGAACGCCTTGGTCGCGTCCAGCAGCGGCGCGGTGAGGGCGAGGTCGACCCAGCCGTGCGAGGTGGGTTGGAGCCGCAGGCGCCAGCTCACCCGGGCGGCCGTGCGCAGGGCCGTCGCCGGGATCGGCACGTGCCGGGCGCCCATAACCTCGGCCAGGAGCTGGGGCGTGACGACCGGGTCGGACACCAGGTTGTACGCGCCCTCGGCGGTGGTGGCGAGGATCGTCGCAAGGGCGTCGGCCACGTCGTCGGCGTGCACGAACTGGAGCACCATCGTGCGCGGCAGCGGCAGGACCGGCAGCCGCGCCCGGAACAGGGCGTGCGGCACCAGCCGACCCAGGAAGTAGCGCTTGATCTCGGCCGCGGCGTCCGGTTGCAGCACCAGGCCGGGGCGCACGCGGGTCACCCGGAGGCCCGGGTGGTCGCGTTCGACCTGGTCCAGCAGGTGCTCCACGGCCGCCTTGTGCCGGCTGTAGTAAGACGTGGAGACGCCGTCGGTCGGCCAGCTCTCGTCCACGGTGTGGTCCTTGGCCGCGGGCGAGTACGCGCCGACGGACGACATGTGCACCAGGTGCGGCACGCCGGCCTTGAGGGCGGCGGTGAACACCCGGTCGCTGCCCGCCACGTTGGTCCGGTAGAGCACGCGCTCGTCGTGGCCCGGCTGGACGCGCCACGCCAGGTGCACGACGGCGTCGGCGTCGCGGAACGCCTCGACCAGCGGCTCCTCCGCGCCGTCCCGGCTGAGGTCGATCGGCGTCCACTCGATGTCGTAGGGCGGTTCGGCCGCGGGCGGTCGGCGGGAGATGCCGCGCACGGCGGTGCCCGGTTCGCCGGCGAGCCGACGCAGCAGCGCGGTGCCCAGATTGCCGGTCGCGCCGGTGACGACGATCCTCATGGCGGTCGGGTACCCGCGCGGGCCGGGTGCGACACGGGGGAGGTCGGGTGCTGGAGGCGGCGGGGTGGGGGTTGCTGGCCGGGTCGGCGTTGCTCGTCGGCGCGCTCGTGGGTTTCCTGACGAAGGTGCCGCGCGACGTGGTGGCCGGCGTGATGGGGTTCGGCAGCGGCGTGCTGATGTCGGCGGTGTCGTTCGACCTGATCGACGAGGCGCACGAGCTGGGCGGTCTGCTGCCGACGGCCCTGGGGGCCGCGCTCGGCGCGGTGGTCTACACGGCGGCGAACGTGGTGTTGGCCAAGCGCGGCGCACGCCACCGGAAGCGGTCGGGCGGGTTGCAGCCGTCGGAGTCGGAGCAGAGCGGGTCGGGCACGGCGATCGCGATCGGCGCGCTGCTGGACGGCATCCCCGAGTCGGTGGTGATCGGGGCGAGCCTGCTCGGTGGCGGCGGGGTCAGCGCGGTGACGGTGGCGGCGGTGTTCATCAGCAACGTGCCGGAGGGCTTGTCGTCGGCGGCGGGTATGCGGCGGGCCGGCCGGTCGAAGCGATACGTGTTCGGGTTGTGGACCGGAATAGCGCTGGTCAGCGGCCTGGCGGCGATGGCGGGCCACGGGCTGCTGGCGGGCGCGCCGCCGCAGTGGCTGGCCGCGATCACCGCGTTCGCGGGCGGCGCGATCCTGTCGATGGTCGCCGACACGATGATCCCCGAGGCGTTCGACGACGCCCACCTGCTGGTCGGCCTCGCGACCGTGGCGGGCTTCCTGAGCGCGTTCGCGCTGTCGCACGCCTGACCCTCGGAGCACCGCCGGCTGCCGGTCCTCGCGCCCCGGCTGCCCGTCCCGGTGCCGGTGTCACTGGCCCTGGGCGAGCCGGCCGAGGGCTACCCGTTCCCGTGGTCGGTCCGCGGTGGCTGAACGGGCGGACGGCGGCCCCGGACCTCATCGACGACATGGTGGCGTTCGCGCTCTCGATCGCCGACTTCCTCCGCGCGTTGCGGCGGGTAGACGCGGGCGCGGCGGCGCGCGCCGCCCGGTCGGTCGGGCCACGCCGGGTGGTCGAGGAGGTCCTGGCCGACGCGCCGTAGACCGCTCGCCTTCGGTTGACGCCCCCGGCGCGCCGTAGAGGGGGCCGCTCGGCCCCGGGGATGACGAACCCCGACGTGCATGGGCGGAGGGGGCGCTCCCGCGGCCGGGAACGCCCCCTCCGGGTCATCTCAGCGGTTGACCGTCAGCTCCCGCGCGGCGGCGTAGCGCTCCCGCACCCACGGGGTCGGGTCGGCCTCGACCGAGGTCGACGCCAGCTCCGACCACAGCGGCGGGGTGTCCGTGCCGCCGACCGCCCACGCCGCCTGCCGGGCCGCGCCGTCGGCCACGTACTCGCTCGGCGACGGCACGACGACCGGGCAGCCGAACACCGCGGGCGCGAGCCGCTGCACGGCGGGCATCCGCGCCCCGCCGCCGATCAGCAGCACCCGGTTGACCGGCATGCCCAGCGCCCGCAACGCGTCGATCGCGTCCGCCAGGCTGCACAGCAGGCCCTCGACCGCGGCACGCGCCAGGTGCGCCGGGGTCATGGTGTCCAGCCGCATGCCGTGCAGCGCGCCGGTGGAGTCGGGCTTGTTCGGCGTCCGCTCCCCCTCCAGGTACGGCACGAGCACGAGCCCGTCCGCCCCGGCGGGCGCGCTCAGGGCCAGGTCGGACAGGTCCGCCAGGTCGACCCCGAGCACGGACGACGTCGCCGTGAGCACGCGTGACGCGTTCAGCGTGGCCACGAGCGGCAGGTGGCCGCCCTCGGCGTCGGCGAACCCGTTGACGATGCCGGTGCCGTCGGTGACCGGGCTCGGCCACCGCGCGAACGCCGTGCCGGACGTGCCGATCGACACCACGACGTCGCCCGGCTGGGCCTGCACGCCCAGCGCCGCCGCCGCGTTGTCGCCCGCGCCCGCGCCGAACCGGCCGTGGACCAGCTCGGCCGGGCCGACCACGCGCGGCACCGCGACGACCTTGCCCAGCGCCAGCTCCAGCAGGTCCGGCCGGTAGTCCTCGGTGGACGGCGACCAGTAGCCCGTGCCGCTGGCGTCGCTGCGGTCGGTGGTCAGCGCGTCGAGCGACGTCGCGCCGGCCAGCTTCCACGTGAGCCAGTCGTGCGGCAGGCACACCGCGGCCGTGCGCGCGGCCGACTCCGGCTCGGTGGCCGCGAGCCACCGCAGCTTGGTCACGGTGAGCGAGGCGACCAGCACGCTGCCGATCGCGTCCGCCCACTTGTCCGGACCGCCCAGCTCGGCGGTCAGCTCGGCCGCCGCCCCCGCGGAACGGGTGTCGTTCCACAGCAGCGCCGGCCGGACCACCTCGCCGGACTCGTCCAGCGTCACCATGCCGTGCTGCTGCGCGGCCACCGACACGGCGGCCACGTCGTCCAGGCCGCCCGCGTCCGCGATGGCCGTCTGGAGGGCGTCCCACCACGCGGAGGGGTGCACCTCGGTGCCCGCCGGGTGCGCCGCACGTCCTTGTCGCACAAGGGCTCCGGTGTCCGCGTCGCGCACCACCACCTTGCAGGACTGGGTGGACGAGTCGACGCCCGCGACGAGCGCCATCAGCGCGCGCCCAGCAGGTGCTCGGTGGCCAGCTGCGACAGGCGCACGAACCCGAAGCCGCGCTCGGCGGCGGTGGTCGGGTCGACGTCGTCGGCCTTGATGAAGTCCGCGATCGACTCGCCCGGGTTCAGGGTGGGCTCGGCCAGCTCGTACACGCCGCTGTACTTGAGCGCCTCCTGCACCTCGGGGTCGGCGCGGAAGGCCGCCGCCCGCTCGCGCAGGAGCTTGTAGGTGCGCATGTTGGCCGCGGCGCTCTCCCACACGCCGTCGAAGTCCTCGGTGCGCAGCGGCTTGTAGTCGAAGTGCCGCGGGCCTTCGTAGCCGCCGTTCTCCAGCAGGTCCACCAGGAAGAACGCGGACAGCAGGTCGCCCTGGCCGAACACGAAGTCCTGGTCGTAGCGCGGACCCTTCTGGCCGTTGAGGTCGATGTGGAAGAGCTTGCCCTGCCACAGCGCCTGGCCGATGCCGTGCACGAAGTTGAGGCCCGCCATCTGCTCGTGGCCGACCTCGGGGTTCACGCCGACCAGCTCGTGGTGCTCCAGCGTCGAGATGAACGCCAGGGCGTGGCCGATCGTCGGCAGCAGGATGTCGCCGCGCGGCTCGTTCGGCTTGGGCTCCAGGGCGAAGCGGAAGCCGTAGCCCTGGTCCACCGAGTACTGGGCGACCGTGTCGATGGCTTCGCGGTAGCGGTCGAGGGCGGCGGCCACGGGCTTGCCCGCGTCCACCTCGGAGCCTTCCCGGCCGCCCCACAGCACGATGGTCTGCGCGCCCAGCTCGGCCGCCAGCTCCATGTTCCGCAGCACCTTGCGCAGGGCGAACCGGCGCACCGAGCGGTCGTTGCTGGTGAAGCCGCCGTCCTTGAACACCGGGTGGGTGAACAGGTTGGTGGTCACCATGGGCACGACCAGGCCGGTCTCGTCCAGCGCCGCGCGGAACGCCGCGACCCGCCGGTCCACCTCGGCCGCGTCGGAGCCGAAGGGGAACAGGTCGTCGTCGTGGAACGTGATGCCCCACGCACCGAGTTCCGAGAGCTTGCGCACCGCGTGCGGGGCGTCCAGCGGGGGGCGGGTCGCGTCGCCGAACGGGTCGCGTCCCGGCCAGCCGACCGTCCACAGGCCGAAGCTGAACTTGTCCACGAGGGCACCTCCAATAAGTTTGATGCCTGAACTTATCGCACTCAGCCGCTAGTATCCAGTGGTGTCCAGACCACAGCCCGCGGGCCAGCACACCGTGCGACGGCACAACTCCGCCCTGGTGCTCGACGCCATCGCCGCCGCCCCCGGCTCGTCGCGGGCCGCCGTGGCCGCCCGCACCGGGTTGACGAAGGCCACCGTGTCGAGCCTGGTGGACCGGATGATCGGCGCGGGGCTCGTCGCCGAGGGCGAGGCGCAGGCCCGGTCCGGCCCCGGCCGGCGCGGCACGGCGCTGCACCTGTCGCCGACCGGGCCGCACGGGCTCGGCGTGGAGATCGGGGTGGACTACCTCGCCACGTGCCTGGTCGACCTGACCGGGCGGGTGCGGGCGCGGTCGGTGCGGGCGGGCGACAACCGCGCCTCCTCCCCCGCCCGCGTCCTGGCGAGGGTGGCGACGGCGGTGCGGACGGCGGCGAAGCAGGACGTGCCGATCGGCGGCGTGGGCGTGGCCGTGCCGGGTCTGGTGGAGGTGGCCGGCGGGTCGCTGCGGCTCGCGCCGAACCTGGGGTGGCGCGAGGTGGACGTGCGCGGGGAGCTGACCCGGCGGCTGGGGCTCGACGTGCCGGTGCTGGTGGGCAACGAGGCGAACCTGGCCGCGTTGGCCGAGCTGTGGCACGGGGACGTGGCGACGGACTTCCTGCACGTCTCCGGCGAGGTCGGCATCGGCGCGGGCATCGTGGTGAACGGGGCGTTGTTCGAGGGCGTGTCCGGGTTCGGGGGCGAGATCGGGCACCTGTCGGTCGACCCGCGGGGGCCGGCGTGCGCGTGCGGGTCGCGGGGGTGCCTGGAGCGGTTGGCCGGGCAGGACGAGATCGTGCGCGCGGCGGGCGTGACGGGAGTGGACGAGCTGCTGGCCAGGCTCGCGGCGGGCGACCGGACGGCGACGACGGCGGTGCGTTCGGCGGCGCGGTGGTTGGGGGTGGCGCTGTCCGGCGCGGTGAACCTGCTGGACCTGCCGACCGTCGTGCTGGGCGGCACGTACGCCCGGCTGGAGCCGTGGTTGCAGGAGCCGCTGCACGCGGAGCTGGACCGGCGGGTGGTGAGCGCGGAGTGGTCGCCCGTGCGCGTGGTGGCGTCGTCGTTGGGCGCGGAGGCCGCCGTGCGGGGCGCGGCGACCACCGCCGTCCGCGCGATCCTGGCCGACCCCGACCCCTACGTGACCACGGCCCTGTCCTGAACGTTCAACTCACCTGTTCCCAACGTAGGACACACGTGTTCCCAACGTAGGAC
>NZ_JBHYXZ010000135.1:0-16360 GCF_042752395.1 Actinosynnema sp. NPDC059335
CCCCGACCACCCCCGCCCCGGTCGCGCCCGCCCCCGCCCCCCCCCCCGGTGGGGGAGCGCCGGCGCGCCGCACACGTCCAGCACCGACAGCGCCAACTCCTCGGGCAGGTCGTCCGGCAGCACCGCGACCACCGACCGGCCGAACAGCACCGCGGTCCCCTCGCACGGCACCTGCTCGCCCGCGCCGTCCCACCGGGCCAGACCGTCGGTGATCCGCAACGGCGTCAACGTCAACGACACCAGCGTGGCGACCCGATCGCCGACGCGCAGCCCCAACGGCGACGCCGGACCCACCTCCCGGACCGTGCCCAGCAGCATGCCGCCCGACCCCGTGACCGGGTTCTGCATCTTGCCCCGCGCCGCGACGATGTCCAGCACCGCCCGCCGCACGCCCCCGACCCCGTGCTCCTCCCGCAACTGCCGGTAGGACGCGGCGTCGAGGTTGAGCCGCGCCACGTCCACCACGACCTCGTCCGGCCCGCACACCGGGGTGGCGTCCAGCCGCGCGGCCTGCTGCGGCAGCACCCCGGCCGGGTCGAGGACGCGATGCAGACCGTACGGCGACGTCATGTAAATCCTTCGGTCAACAGGGGCCGGAACGCGCATATCTTCACGTGAAGTGGCGACATTCCGCAAGGCACACACTGAGGACGACCGAACACCCCCGGACGACTACCCCGTCACCTGCCGGAACCACCGACACCCGTACGGACCCAACTCCACCCTCGCCGACCCGCCCTTCGCCCGCACCGACCCGTCCACCAACAGATCCGCCAACACCCCCTCCACCCCCGGCACCTCCACCGACACCTCCCGATCACCCAGGTTGTGCACCACCACCACCGTCCCACCCTCGATCTCACACCGGTGCGCGAACACCGCCGGCTCCGCCGTGTCCACCACCGAGAACTCCCCCCACGCCAACTCCGGACACTCCCGATACCGCTCCACCAATAACCGCACCCACCCCAACAACGACCCCGGATCCCGCCGCTGCCCGTCCACCGCGTCCCACCACATCGGCGTCCGCACCGCCAACCTGCCCTCCAACGACAGGTCCTCCGTCATCCCCACCTCCTCCCCGTAGAACAACACCGGCGTCCCCGGCAACGAGAACAACAGGCTGTACACCATCTTGATCCGCGCCAGATCACCCCCCAACATCGACGGCAACCGCCGACGCAACCCCCGCCCGTACAACTGCATGTCCTCCTCCGGACCGAACGCCGCGAACACCTCCCGCCGCTCCGCCTCCGTCAACTTGTCCAACGTCAACTCGTCGTGATTCCGCACGAACGTCGCCCAATGACAATCACGCGGCGGAACCGGCCGCTCCCGCAACGCGTGCGTCAACGGACTCGCCTCCCGCCGCGCCAACGACAGGAACATCTGCTGCATCCCCACGAAATCGAAACACATGTGCAACTCGTCACCCACACCGTCCGACTCCCCGAAGAACGCCATCGCCTCCGTGTACGGCAGGTTCACCTCACCCAACAACACCGCCTCACCGTTGCGACGCGACAGGAACGCCCGCAGATCCGCCAAATAGTCGTGCGGATCCGGCAACGCCTCCACCGGCGCCTCCAACAAAAAAGGCACCGCGTCCACCCGGAACCCCGACAACCCCAACTCCATCCAGAAACCCATCACCCGCGCGATCTCGTCCCGCACCGCCGGATTCGCCACGTTCAAATCCGGCTGATGCCGGTAGAACCGGTGCAGGTAATACCGCTTCGCCTTCCGGTCGTACGTCCACAACGACCTCTCCTCGCCCGGGAACACCACCCCCTCCGCCGCGTCCGCCGGCGGCTCGTCCCGCCACACGTACCAGTCGTGGAACGGACTCCCCGGATCACGCGCCGCCTGGAACCACGGATGCCGGTCCGACGTGTGGTTCACCACCAGGTCCGCGATCACCCGCATCCCCCGGTCACGCGCCGTCCGCACGAACTCCACGAAATCACCCAACGTGCCCAACCGCGGATCCACCGCGTAAAAATCCGTGATGTCATAACCGTCATCCCGCTCCGGCGTCGGGAAGAACGGCATCAACCACAAACACGTCACACCCAACCGGTGCAAGTGGTCGATCTTCTCGATCAACCCCCGAAAATCACCGCACCCGTCACCATTCGAATCATGGAACGTCTCCACATCCAGGCAGTACACCACCGCGTTCTTCCACCACAGATCCGCCGTCCGCGTCAACCTCACGACCGCACCTCCGGCAGCACCCGCTCACCGAAAACGTCCAGAAAACGCTCCTGCTCCCGCCCCACGTGATGCAGGAAAATCTCCTCGAACCCCAACTCCGCATACTCCCGGATCGTCTTCGCGTGCCACCCGAGATCCGACGACACGTTCACCACCCGCTCCACCTGCTCCACCGACACGTGCTCCGACACCACGTCGAAATGCTCCGCCGTGTCCAAATCCCAACACACCGGCGGCGGGAACACGTTGCTCCGCCACTGCTCGTGCGCCACCCCCCGGGCCTCGTCCTCCGACTCCGCCCAACTCAAGTGCACCTGCAACCGCAACGACCCCCGACCACCCGCCTCCCGGTACGCCGCCACCACCCGCGCCAACCGCTCCGGCGGCGCGTTCACCGTGACCAACCCGTCCGCCCACCCCGCACACCACCGCGCCGTCGCCTCGCTCACCGCCGCACCCACCAACAACGGCGGCTCCTCCGGCCTCGTCCACAACCGCGCCCGGTCCACCCGCACCAGACCGTCGTGACTGACCTCCTCCCCCGCCAACAACGCCCGGATCACGTCCACGCACTCGCGCAACCGCGCGTTGCGCACCTCCTTGCGCGGCCAACCCCCACCCGTGATGTGCTCGTTGCTCGCCTCACCACTGCCCAACGCCGCCCAGAACCGACCCGGGTACATCGCACCCAACGTCCCGATCGCCTGCGCCACGATCGCCGGGTGATACCGCTGACCGGGCGCGTTCACCACCCCGAACGGCAACCCGGTCGCCTCCAACGCCGCACCCAACCACGACCACGCGAACCCGCTCTGCCCCTGCCGGGCACTCCACGGCGAGAAGTGGTCCGAACTCATCGCCGCCCCGAAACCCACCTCCTCCGCCCGCCGCACCGCCGCCAACAACGCCGACGGGTGAACCTGCTCATGGGACGCGTGCACACCGATGACGGTCATGCCGTCTCACGTACCCAAGCCACCCCCGCACGACACCGCCGACCCGGCGCCGCCCGCGATCACGGCAACTCCGGCCGCTCCACCCGCGGCTCCGACCGCACGTCCACCACGTCACCCTCCACCACCACACCACCCGCCATCGGATGCCGCCCGTACCGCAGGTTCAACGCCAACACCCGCTCCCGCTCCTCCGCCCGACGCGCCATCCGCCGACTCACCAACCGCCGCGTCGGCGGGAACAACAGGAACAACCCCACCACGTCGCTCAAAAACCCCGGCACCAGGATCAACAACCCCGCCGCCGCGATCAACACCCCGTCCGCCACCTCCTGGTGCGGCGCACGCCGCACCCGCACCGCCTCCGAGAACGCCGCCAACGCCCGCACACCCTCACGACGCATCAGCACCGCACCCACCACCCCGCCCAGCACCAACAACCCCAGGGTCGGCGCCAGGCCCCACGCCCCGAACGCCGCCACCAGAGCCGTGACCTCCACGGCGAGACCGACCAGCACACCCGCGAACACCCGCATACCCCTCCCAACGAACAACCACCCCGAAACGCTCCCCGCCGAAATATTTACGCCCAACAGGCCATCTGGCAACATATCTTCACGCCACTCGACCGACAGGGAGCATGGATGACCGCGCTGCACGAGGTCGCACCCCCACCCCGGGCCGAACTCCAGCCCTACACCTACGTGCGCCGACCACTCGCCGAACCCGACTGGCGCCGACTCCCCGGCTGGCACGACGTCACCGACACCCAATGGCGCGACGCCCAATGGCAACGCGCCCACTGCATCAAGAACCCCAAGCAGCTCCGCACCCTCATGGGCGACCTGCTCACCGACCGGTTCTACGACGACCTCACCGCCGACCAGCAGCACTCGGCCACCATGTCCATGCTCGTGCCACCCCAGATGATCAACACCATGGCACCCGACGCCCCACTCGACCCCGAGGCGTTCACCGAAGCCTTCCTCGCCGACCCCGTCCGCCGCTACATGATCCCCGTCCGATCGGACCGCGACCCCCACTGGCCCAACCACCCCCACTCCTCCCGCGACTCCCTCCACGAAGCCGAGATGTGGGTCGTCGAAGGACTCACCCACCGCTACCCCACCAAAGTCCTCGCCGAACTCGTCTCCACCTGCCCCCAGTACTGCGGCCACTGCACCCGCATGGACCTCGTCGGCAACTCCACACCCCAGATCCAGAAGCACAAACTCGCGCTCAAACCCGTCGACCGCCAAGACCACATGATCGACTACCTCAAGCGCACCCCCGGCGTCCGCGACGTCGTCGTCTCCGGCGGCGACGTCGCCAACGTCCCCTGGCCCCAACTCGAGTCGTTCCTCATGCGACTCCTCGACATCGACACCGTCCGCGACATCCGCCTCGCCACCAAAGCCCTCGCCGGACTACCCCAGCACTGGCTCCAACCCAAGGTCGTCGAAGGACTCGAACGCGTCGCCCGCACCGCCGGCCGCCGCGGCGTCAACCTCGCCATCCACACCCACGTCAACCACGTGCAGTCCGTGACCCCGCTCGTCGCCGAAGCCGCCCGCACCGCCCTCGAGATCGGCGTCCGCGACGTCCGCAACCAGGGCGTGCTCATGAAGGGCGTCAACGCCACCCCCGACGACCTGCTCGACCTCTGCTTCGCGCTCCAGGGCGAGGCGAACATCCTGCCCTACTACTTCTACATGTGCGACATGATCCCCAACGCCGAGCACTGGCGCGTCGCCGTGTGGGAAGCGCAGGAACTCCAGCACGCCATCATGGGCTACCTCCCCGGCTACGCCACACCGCGCATCGTCTGCGACGTCCCCTACGTCGGCAAGCGCTGGGTCCACCAACTCCACGAGTACGACCGCGAGCTGGGCATCTCCTACTGGACCAAGAACTACCGCACCGGCATCGAGCTGGACGACCCCGAAGCCCTCGACCGCCGCTACCCCTACTACGACCCCATCTCCACCCTCGGCGAGACCGGTCGCCGCTGGTGGTCCGAACAAGCCTGACCCGTACGCGAAGGCCCCGGGCGTGCGCCGCCCGGGGCCTTCCGTGCGGTTTTGTTCCTCCGATGGTCACGTAACCACGGGTGTTGGATTCGTTTTGGTCAACACTGAAGATATCGAGAAAGTTGAGAGTCGAAGCGCGCTCGACTACGCCATTCCGCTGGCGTTCGTGGTGCCCCGCCGCGAACGCCGGACAGACTGGCCCCATGACCGATACAGCCGTTGCCGTCCAGTCCTACGACCTGTTCACCCCCGAGGTCGCGGCGGACCCGATGCCGGTGCTGCACCGCATCCGCGCCGAGAGCCCCGTCAGCCACCTCCCCCAGCTCGACGCCTACCTGCTCACCCGGCACGCCGACATCGTCGCGGCGCTCAAGGACCGCCGCCTCTCCCCCGCCAACATGGCGCAGCGGCTGGCCACGTTCACCCGGGCCGAACAGGACGAGCTGCTCCCCCTGCGCGAGTCCATGCACCTCTGGATGGGCCACACCGTCGAAGCCGACCACGTGCGGTTCCAGCAGCTGCTCAAGCGCTACTTCACCCCCGCCACCGTCAACGGCCTGCGCCCCCGCATCCGCGAGCTGACCACCGAACTGCTCGACGCCGCCGCCGAACGCGGCCGGATGGACGTCGTCGCCGACCTCGCCTACCCCTTACCCGCCAACGTGATCGCCGAGATGCTCGGCATGCCCACCGAACACCGCGAACAGCTCCAAGCCTGGTCGCGCGACATCCTCGCGATCTTCCAGCTCGCCGACTTCGAGCAGCTCCTGCGGTCCCAGCGCAGCGTCCTGGAGATGGAGGACTACGTCCGCGGCCTCGTCCGGGACCGCCGCACCGACCCGCGCGACGACCTGATCAGCATGTTCGTCGGAGCCGAGCGCGAGGGCCTGGTCACCGAGGACGAGATCGTGGCCAACTGCGTGCTGCTGCTGTTCGCGGGCCACGAGACCACCGCCGGGCTCATCGCCAACGGCCTCGCCCTGCTGTTCGAGCACCCCGACGAGCTGGCCCGCCTCCAGGCCGACCCCGACCTCACCCCGGCCGCGGTCGAGGAGATGCTGCGCTGCGGCGGACCGGCCTCCCTGATCGTCCGCGAGAGCACCGAGCCGGTGCGGGTCGGCGGCGTCGACCTGCCCGCCGGCGCCCGGATCTACCTGGCGATGATGGCGGGCAACCGCGACCCCGAGGTCTTCGCCGACCCCGACCGGTTCGACATCACCCGCAGGCCCAACCGGCACACCGCGTTCGGGCTCGGCGCGTTCTACTGCCTCGGCGCTGCCCTGGCCCGGACCGAGGCCGACGAGTGCTTCCGCGCCCTGCTCCCCCGGTTCCCGGACCTGCGCCCGGCCTACGACCGGCTCGACCGCGTCGCCACCCCGCCTCTCGGCCACCGGCTGCGTTCGCTCGACGTGGAGCTGTGAGGTCTTTTTCGGTCAGCACTGAAACTATAGAGACAAGCATGACAGGACTTGCGGTCGCCCGGCTTCGCGGTTCGCCGACCCGGTGATCACCGCTCACACTGGCCGCCATGCCCAAGGTGTTCGTCGCAGGGCCGGTGTCGTGGAACCGGCTCGTGCTGCTGGACCGGCTCCCCCACCCGCGACCGCACACCACGTTCGCCCACGGCCACCGGACGGCCGTCGGCGGCACGTCGGCGGGCAAGGCGCTCAACCTCGCGTCGCTCGGCGCGGAGGTCACCCTCCGGACCGTGGTCGGCGACGACGAGGCCGGGAGGTCCGTGCTGGACGTGCTCGACCGCGCCGGCGTGGAGGTGATCGCCGAGGTGGTCGACTCCCCCACCGAGCAGCACCTCAACCTCATGGACCCGCACGGCGGCCGGGTGTCGATCTACCTCGAACTGCCCCGGCTCGCCGAGGCGCGGCACGACCGGCGCGCGGCCGCGGCGCTGGCGGCGGCCGACGCGGCGGTGGTCGACCTGGCCGACCACGCCCGTCCCCTGCTGGCCGCCGCGCGCGCCGCCGGCGTGCCCGTGTGGTGCGACCTGCACGACTACGACGGCGTGGCCGAGTTCCACCGCGACTTCCTGGACGCGGCCGACCGCGTGTTCCTCAACGACGACGGCTTCGCCGACCGCGACGCGCTCGTGGCGTTCCTCGGCGGCCTGGGCAAGCCGGCCGTGGCCACGCTCGGCGCGGACGGCGCGCTCGCGGTGGTCGACGGGCGGGTGCACCGCGTGGCCGCCGAGCCGGTCGGGGAGATCGTGGACACCAACGGCGCGGGCGACGCGTTCTTCTCCGGCTTCCTGGTCGCCCACCTCGCCGGCGCGGACGTGCCCTCCGCGATGGCCGCCGGGGCGCGCCAGGCCGCCCTCTGCCTCGGTTCAGCGGGCCTCGCGCCCGAACTGTGACGGTCAAGGACTTGCTGAAAGTCTTTGCAAGGTCTTTCCTTCGGGGGCGCGTGTCGCCACGACGGAAAGGACCGACATGGACGGCGTGACCGCCCGGTTGAGCGACATCGCCGCGCAGGCCGGGGTCAGCGAGGCGACGGTCAGCCGGGTGTTCAACGGCAAGTCGGGGGTCTCCACGGCCACCCGCCAGGCGGTGGTCGCCGCGATGGACCTGCTCGGCTACGAACGCCCACCCCGGCTGCGGCAACGCAGCGCCGGGCTCATCGGGCTCATCACGCCCGAGCTGAACAACCCCATCTTCCCCGCGCTGGCGCAGGTGGTGGAGCAGGTGCTGACCGGAGCGGGCTACACGCCCCTGCTCTGCACGCAGACACCGGGCGGCTCGACCGAGGACCAGCTGACCGAGATGCTGGTCGACCGGGGCGTGGCCGGGATCGTGTTCGTGTCCGGCCTGCACGCCGACTCCACCGCCGACATGGGCCGCTACACCAAGCTCGCCGGGCGCGGCATCCCGTTCGTCATGATCAACGGCTACACGGAGAAGGTGTCCGCGCCGTTCATGTCGACCGACGACCGCGCGGCCATGCGACTGGCCGTGTCGCACCTGGTCGAGCTGGGCCACGAACGCATCGGCCTGGCCGTCGGACCGCGCCGGTTCGTGCCGGTGCTGCGCAAGATCGAGGGCTTCGTGCAGCACATGCGCACCGCCCTGCCCTACACCGCCGAACAGGCCGAGGCGCTGGTCCAGCACTCCCTGTTCACCGTCGAGGGCGGGCAGTCCGCGGCGGCGGCCCTGCTGGACAAGGGCTGCACGGCGATCATCTGCGGCAGCGACCTGATGGCGTTCGGCGCGATCCGCGCGGCCCGGCAGCGGGGGCTGGTCGTGCCGCAGGACGTGTCCGTGGTCGGGTTCGACGACTCGCCGCTGATCGTGTTCGCCGACCCGCCCCTGACCACGCTGCGCCAGCCCGTCGAGGCGATGGGCCAGGCCGCCGTGCACGCGCTGCTGGAGGAGATCGGCGGCACGCCCGCGCCCCACGCCGAGTTCGTGTTCCTGCCCGAGCTGGTGGTGCGCGGCTCGACGGGCGCGGGGCCGAGGTGACCGCCGACCGGGCGCGGGCGCTGCGCATGCGGGCCCAGCGCCTGACGACACCCGCGCGGTCGCTGGCCGGGCTGCTGCACGACGTGCTCGCCGTCCAGGCGCAGGACCTCGCCGCCGCCGGGCTCGCCGTGCGGGCCCGCACCACCGGCCTCTCCCCCGCCGACGTGACCGCCGCGCTCGACGCGGGCGAGGTGGTGCGGACCTGCGCCATGCGCGGCGCCGTGCACCTGCTGCGCCGGGAGGACGTCGGCTGGGTGCTGGCCCTGCTCGGCCCGCTGAACGTCGCCCGGTCCCGCCGGCGGCGGCTGGAACTCGGGTTGACCGACGAGGTGTGCGCGCGGGCGGTGGACGCGCTGCGCGAGGTGCTCACCGAGCCGTTGACGAAGCCGCAGGTCGTGGCGCGGCTCGGTGAGGTCGGGGTGGTGCTCGACCCGGACACCGCGGCACCCGCCTACCTGCTGGCGTACGCCGCGAACAAGGGCGTGGTGTGCGCCGGTGAGACGACCTATCGGCTGCTCGACGGGATCGACGGCCGGCCGCGCGGGGTGGCGGAGTTGGTGCGGCGGTACCTGAGGGCGCACGGGCCGGCGACGGTCGAGGACTTCGTGGTGTGGAGCGGTGTGCCGGAGGTCGAGGTCAGGGCGGCCTGGCCCGGTGAGGAGCTGGTGGAGGGCAAGCACGGGTGGCAGTTGGCGGTGTCGGACGCCGAGGAGTTGGACGGGACGGTCCGCCTGCTCGGGCCGTTCGACACGTTCCTGCTCGGGTACGCGGACCGCGGGTTGCTGCTCGATCGGGCGCACGCGCCCCTGGTGCAGACGGCGGGTGGTGCGCCGGTGCCGCATGTCGTGGTGGACGGGCAGGTGCGTGGGGTGTGGCGGCGGAGGGAGGGGCGGGTGGTGGTGGAGCAGTTCGGGCACATCCCGGTGTCGCAGCTCGATGTGGAGGTGGAGTCGGTGTTGGCGTGGGGGTGAGGGGGTGGGGTTCGGGGGTGTGGGGTTCGGGGGTTGGGGGGTGTGGGTGCGGTCCGGCTCGATTTGACATGGGGCCCTTAGAGGGCATCTGATCTACTTTTGGGCGGGTGTGTCCGCTTTGCGTAGATCGTTTCGCCAGGTTTGGGTGGATTCTCCGGTCAGAACGCGGCTCATTGTGTTAGCCATCGCCCAGTGGGTCATCGTGCGTGAGCGTTGCGGCAGGGTTTCGTAGTCGCGCACGAGTCGGCGATGCTGCATCAGCCAACCCAGGGTCCGTTCGACCACCCACCTCTTGGGTAGCACGTGAAATCCCTGCACGGCAATGCGTTTGACGACCTCGACGTGGATTCCCCTTCGAGCGCCGTGGCGGACGACCTCGTTGTTGTAGCCGCCGTCCGCCCAGGCGATCGACACGTCCGGTTGCGTGACGGCCAAGTGGTCCAGGAGCTGCCGACCGGCGGTCGAGTCGGAGACCGACGCCGCGGTCACGATCACCGCGAGCAGCAGGCCGAGCACGTCGGTGGCGATGTGCCGTTTGCGGCCCTTGATCTTCTTGTTCGCATCGATGCCCTGATCGGATTCGTTGACGTTGCAGGAAGTCTTCACGCTCTGCGAGTCGAGGATCGCCGCGGTCGGGGCGGCCGTGCGGCCGCTTGCGACACGAACCCGATCCCGTAACAGGTCGTGTAACGCCTCGGCGGTGCCGTCGGTCTCCCACTTGGCGTAGTAGTCGTAGACCGTCTTGTACGGCGGGAAGTCGTGCGGCAGATACGCCCATGCGATCCCGGTCCGGCACACGTACAGGATCGCGTTGACGATCTCCCGTAAGTCGTGCACCCGCGCCGCGGTTCCTGGCCCACGCCTGGCCTCCCGCCAGGCCGTCAGCACCGGTTCGATCAACGCCCACCGGGCATCGGACAGATCACTGGGGTACGCACGCCGAGAGCTCACGGTTGATCAACCCTAGAGCCGCCGGCAAACCGGACAAACCGCTCGATAACAAGATCAGATGCCCTTTAAGGCACCCGAACCCATGTCAAATCGAGCCTCGGTGGGGTGGCTGCGGGTCCGATGTGGGTGGGTCGGTGGGCGTTGTGGGTGGGGTGGTGGGTGGGGTGGTGGGTGGGGTGGTGGGCGTTGTGGGATCCGGCGGGCGGGCGGTGGGGAGAGCGCACGGCCACCCGCCGGAGGTCACATCGGGTTGGGGTCGCTTCGGGTTGGGGTCACTTCAGGTACGGGCCGTCCGTGCCGACTTTGCCTGGTGCGGGGTTGTTCGGTAGGTCGAGCACGTACACGCGGGCGTTGCCTTTGCCTGTGGGGTTCAGTGAGAGGCTGCCGGCGGTGACGACCCTCGTGTCACCGGTGACGGCGTCGCGGTAGGTGCCGTTGGGGATGCCGGTGAAGGTGGCCGCGCCGGAGATCGCGACCAGGGCGAAGCTGTCCACGGAGCCGGAGGTGTAGCGGCGTTTGAACGCCATCCCGCCGGACACGCCGTCGGTCGAGTACTGGCCCTTTTGGAGGGCGGGGACGGCGCGGCGGATTTGGTTGAGCCGCTGCACGTGCTTGACCAATGGCTTCTGCAGGGTGGTGGCGACCGCGCCGGACGCGGACGAGACCACGCCGTAGTCCGAGGCGGTCACCTGGCCCGCGATGAGGTCGCCGAAGTAGGCGCGGCCGGTGGTGGCCAGTGGGCAGGTCGGGCCGCAGTCGATCTGCTTGCCGGCCTGGAACTCGACCTCCGAGCCGTAGTAGAGCGTCGGGATGCCCCGGAACGTCCACATCAGGCTCATGTTCTCCGCCCACGCGTCGGTTCCGCCCGCGTAGCGCACGGTGGACTTGTTGGGCCCGAAGTCGTGCGAGTCCACGTAGGTCACGTTGTAGGTGGCGTCGTTGGTGGAGTCGTCGGAGTCCTTCGCGTTCCAGAACGCGTTGTTCGCGTCGCCGAAGTTCATGTGCATCCGCATGTCGATGATGTTCATGCCGGAGAACTCCGAGTGGTCCGGGGCGTGGTAGGCGTTGCCGTCGAGGAACGCGTTGCGGCTCGTCGGCTGGCCGCCGGTGCCCATCCCCTGCTCGTAGGCGTACTGCTCCAGGGCCGCGGTGGCGTCGTCGGCGCTGTAGTCGCGTCGCTCCTTCCAGGTGAAGAACTGCGCCGAGTGGTTGACCGAGCCGCGGTTCCACTTGTCGTTGACGAACGCCGCCACCTCGCCGAAGACGAAGAAGTCACGGCCCTTGTCGCCGAACTTCGCGGTGGCGTGCTGCTGGATCGCGGGCAGGAACCGGCGGTTCCAGGTGACCCGCGGGACGTGCACGGCGGTGTCGACGCGGAACCCGTCCACGCCCATGTCGATGAACCGGTTGTAGGCGTCGATCAGGTACTTCTGCACGATCGGGTTCTCGGTGTTGAAGTCGGCGAGGTCTTCGTGCAGCCAGCACGACCGCGAGTCCTCGCCCTCCCAGTTGCCGATCCAGCAGCGGTGGTAGAGCTGGGCGGGGAACATGCCCGACGTGGGGCTCGGCCACTGGCAGCTGTAGATCCGGTAGCCCTCCGGGCTGGTGTGCTGGGTCGGCTTGCCCCAGTCCACGCACGTGTTGCCGGTCGGTTCCGCGGTCGACCACAGGTCGCCGTTGTAGTAGGACTTGCCCGTGTTCGGGTCGATGGTCAGGCCGTCGTACTCGAAGCCCTGCACCGGCTGGTCGTAGTACCAGGACCACTGGTCGTCGCGGACGCCGAAGACCTTCGCCTGGAACAGGCCCTTCGCGCCCCACCGGGAGCTGTGGTTGTAGACGACGTCCTGGTAGATCTTCAGGCCCTTGGCGTGCGCCTTGTTGATGAGGTCCTGGTAGGTCGCGCCGGGCGTCTCCAGGCGCGGGTCCACTCGGTGGAAGTCCCAGCCGTGGTAGCCGTGGAAGTCGTAGTCCGAGCGGTTGAGCACCACCGGGGTGATCCAGACCGCGGAGAAGCCCAGGCCCTTGATGTAGTCGAGCTTGTCGATCAGGCCCTGGAAGTCGCCGCGGAACATGGGGTCGTTGGTGGCCGCGTTGCCCGAGCGGACGTGCAGGCTGCCGCCGCGGTTGTTGGCCGTGACGCCGTCGTTGAAGCGGGCGGTCATCACGAAGTAGATGGAGTCCTCGCGCGGGTCGCCGCCCAGCGGGGTGCCGCCCGGCGGTGCGGGCGGCGCGTCACCCGTGGTCACCGTGACGTACGCGGTGGACGCGGACTTGTTGCCCGCCGCGTCGTAGGACTTGAGCGCGTAGGAGTAGGTGGTGTTCGCGGTCAGCGGCCCGTCCGCGAAGCCGACCGCGCCGGTGTTCCGCACGACCGTGCCGAGCGCGCCGCCGGTGCGGGTGATCTCGTAGCCCGCGACGGCGACGTCGTCGGTGGACGCCTGCCAGCTCAGCGACACGGTGAGCCCGGACGCCTCGGCCCGCAGGGCGGTGGGCACGCTCGGCGCGACGGTGTCCTGCGGGGCAGGGGGTCCGCAGGGGTCGGCCGCGTTCGGCGTGACCACGCCGTCCTTGACGGTGCTGCGCCCGGTCCGCAACGCGTAGTCGGCGCCGTTGTTGTTGTCCCACTGGCCGGAGCCGTTGTTGAACGCCGCCTTCAGGCCAGTGGCCCGACCCAGGTCGACCGACGCGCGGGCCCAGTCGGGGCACACCTGCTCCATGGGCACGCCCGGAACGGCGGTCCACGTGCCGCCGGCCGGCTGGTAGTGGATCCGGGTCGCGGTCCAGTTCCGCGCCTTCGAGTGGTAGTAGACCTCCGCGTGGTTGGTCGGGTCCGGGTCGGGGCCGGGCTGCGACCCGCACGGGTCCCCGATCCCGACCACGCCGCCGGCCACCGTGACGACGCCGGTGCCGAGGCTGTAGTTGCGCCCGTTGTTGTTGTCCCACGTGCCCGAACCGTTGTTGAACACGGCGACCAGGCCGGTGGCCTCGCCCAGCGACACGGTCCGGCGGACCCAGCCCGCGCACGCGGCGGGCTCCATCCGCTCGCCCGGCACGGCCGTCCACGGGCCGTTGCGCGGTTGGTAGTGCACGTTGGCGACCGGCCAGCCCGACGGCAGCCGGTAGAAGACGGTGGTGGTGTCGGCGGTGGCCGCCGCCTCGGTGGCCTGCCGCTCGACGGCCCCGCCCGGCACGGTCCAGACCGCCCAGACCAGTCCGACGGCCGCCGACAGGGCGGTCAGGCGTCGCGATCTCGCTCGCATTCACTGCTCCCGTCACGCTTCGTTGCGCAAAGTGGTGCAATTGCTTGCAGGCTAGACCCGAGCGCTCTCCGCCGTAAACGCCTGACGAGCACGAATGCCCGGCCATCGTTGCAAGGATTTGCGGACTGGTCCCTCCGGGCGGTCCTTAGTCGATCTCATGTCGTCGGTCCGACCGGATGTCGTACGGTGTCCCGATGACCGAGCGGGCAGCGGGAGGCGGTGTGGTGCCGCGGGCGCTGAGTTCGTTCGTCGGCCGCAAGGATTTGCTGGCCGAGCTGCGCCGGCGGATGGGCGCCTCGCCGCTCATCACGCTGACCGGCGTGGGCGGCGGCGGCAAGACCCGGCTGGCGTTGGAACTGGCCGCCCAGGTGCACCGCGCCTACGACGACGGTGTGCGAGTGGTGGAGCTGGCGTCCGCGCGCGGCGGCGACCCGGAACTGCTGGCGCAGGTGGTGTTGAGCGCCGTCGGTGTGCCCGACCAGGCCACCACGACGCCGCTGGAGACGCTGGTCGACTACCTGCGGCCGCGCCAGGTGCTGCTGGTGCTGGACAACTGCGAGCACCTGGTCGAGCCGGTCGCGCACCTGGTGCGCGCGGTGCTCGGCGCGGCGCCCGGGGTGCGCGTCCTGGCCACCAGCCGGGCCCGGCTGCGCGTGCCCGGCGAGGTGCTGGTCATGGTGCCGCCGTTGGACGTGCCCGCCGAGGACGCGCCGCTGGACCTCGGCTACGAGTCCGTGGCGCTGCTGGTGGACCGGGCCGAGGCGAGCGTGCCGGGCTGGCGCGTCACCCCGGAGAACTGGCCGGACGTCGTGCGCGTGCTGCGCCGCGTCTCCGGCATCCCGCTGGCCATCGAGCAGGCCGTCGTGCGGATGCGGTCCATGCCGGTGTCCCTGCTGGCCGACCGGCTCGACGACGTGATGCGCGTGCTCACCGCCAACGACACCACCTCGGTCGAGCACCACCAGACCATGGCCGCGCTCATCGACTGGAGCCACGCCCACTGCACCACCGCCGAGCGCCTGCTGTGGGCGCGGCTGTCGGTGTTCGAGGGCGGGTTCAGCCTGACCGCCGCCGAAGCCGTGTGCGCCGGCGCGGGGCTCGACGCGGAGGAGGTCGCCGACGCGCTGGCGGGGCTGCTCGACAAGTCGATCGTCCTGCCGTCGGCCGACCGCAGCCGCTACCACCTGCTGGAACCGCTGCGGCAGCACGGCGCGGCCCGGCTGCGGGCCGCCGGCGAGGTGGACGAGGTGCGCCAACGCCACCAGGACCACTTCCGCCGCGAGGCCGCCCGGCTGGCCGAGTCGTTCGAGGGGCACAACGAGGCCGCGCTGCTGGCCGCCGTCGACGCCGACATGGCCAACCACCGCGTGGTGCTCGCCGACCTGATCCGCAACCCCGACACCGTGCACGCGGGTCTGCAGATGAGCGTGGACCTGGCCCGCACCCGCTGGTACACCTACGCCGGTCGATTACCGGAGGAACGGCTATGGCTGGGCCGCGCGCTGGCCGCCACACCGCCCACCGCGGACCCGTTGCGGGCCAGCGCCATCGCCCTCGACGCCTGGATCGCGCTGTGCCTGGGCGTGGAACGGGAACTCGTCGCGCGGCGGGTGGACGAGGCCGACGCCCTGGCCCGCGAGGTCGGCGGCCCGGTGCCCGCCGTGACGTTCGTGCGCGGCGCGTACGCCGTGCTGGCGCTCGGTGCGATCGAGGGCGTGGAACTGCTCCGCCAGGCCCACGCGGAGTTCGGCGCGCTGGGTCCCGCGTTCGCCGTCGACCACCACCTCGCCCACATCCTGCTCACCGTCTCGCTGGTCCTCCTCGGCTCCCGCGAACAGGCCGAGCCCGCCGCCGAGGAGTTCCACGCCGAGTGCCAGCGCCTCGGCGCGCAGTGGGGCATCAGCTGGGCCCACTGGTGCCGCGGCGTCGTGCAGACCCGCTGGGGCGACCCCGTCGGCGCGCTGGACGTGCTGTTGGAGGGCCTGCGGGTCCAGCGGGAGATCCGCGACAAGTGGGGACCGCTGTGGTCCATCGAGGCGCTGGGCTGGGCGCACTCCCGGGCCGGCGACGGCGTGGCCGCCGCCCGCATGCTGGGCCTGGCGCACGGGCTGCACCGGGTCACCGGCGTCCGCGTCGACGGGCTGGTGCCCTTCGCCTGGGTCACCGCCCAGGCCGTGGCCAGGGCGCGGGCCGTGCTCGGCGAGGAGGAGTACGCCCGCGCGTACTCCAGCCCGGCCGAGTCGGTGGAACAGGCGCTGGCCGTGGTGCTGGACGAGGTCCCGACCGCGGAACCGGACCGCCGGCCGGGCGGCCTGACCCCCGCCGAGTGGAACGTGGCCAAGCTCGTGGGGGACGGCCTGTCCAACCCGGAGGTCGCCACCAGGCTCGTCATCTCCCCGGCCACCGTGCACACGCACCTGACCCGCATCTACCGCAAGCTCGACATCACCAACCGGCACCAGCTGATCACCCTGCTCGCCGGCATGGCCGACTGACACCGGCACGTGG
>NZ_JBHYXZ010000135.1:16370-24271 GCF_042752395.1 Actinosynnema sp. NPDC059335
CACACACCCCCCCCCCCCCCCCCTCACACCCCCCGCCCCGGGGGCTCGCCCTCCCCCCCGCGCGGGGGGGGGGGGCCGGGGGCCGGCCCCCCCGCCACGCGGATGTCAGAGGCCGATGTTCGCCCGGTGAATCAGCAGCCCGACAGACGAGCGGCCCGACGACCGCCCGCACCGGGGCGGCACCGCAACGGGCGACGGGCAGGTCGGTGGGCGCGGACAGGTCGGCGCGGCGGCCGGAGGGCCGTGTGCGCCCTCACCCCTCCAAGAGCACGGTCGCGGCCGCGAACGAGTTGGGCACGACCTTGTCCCCGCGCTCCAACTCCCCCGCCTCCACCGCCAACCGCGCCTTGGGCGCGCGGACCCGCAGCGCCATCAACGCCGCCCGCGCCTCGATCCGCGCCAGGTGGTGCCCCAGGCAGAAGTGCACGCCGTGCCCGAACGCCGCGTGCCCCAGCGCCGCGTTGCCGCCCACCGGAGTCCGCGTCGGGTCGAACCGGTCCGCCGTCGGGCCGTGCACCTGCGGGTCGCGCCCGGCCGTCCCGAGGCCGATCATCACCACCGACCCCTCGGGGATGCCCCCGCCGGGCACCTCGATGTCGGCGGTCGCGCGGTAGTGCGGCGTGACCCGCACCGGCGGGTCCCACCGGGCCGCCTCCTCGATCGCGGCGCCGACCGTGTCCTCGTCCAGCGCCTCCCACGCGCCGGGCGTCGAGAGCAGCGCCACGGTCGCGTTGCCGATCAACCCGGTGGTCGTCTCGTGGCCCGCGACCACGAGCAGGATCGCGGTGGTCAGCAACTCCTCCGGCGTCAGCCGCTCGCCGTCGACCTGGGCCTGCACCAGGCCGCTGAGCAACGCGTCGTCCGGCTGGTCGCGCTTGTACTCGATGAGCCCGGCCAGGTAGCCGAACATCGCGTCCGACGCGGGCACCACCAGCTCCGGCCGTTCGGTCATCATCGCCGCGGTCCAGTGGTGCAGCTGCTCCCGGTCCTCGACCGGCACGCCGAGCAGGTCGCAGATCACCGCCAGCGGCAGCGGGAACGCCAGGCCCCCGATCAGGTCGGCGTCGTCCGGCAGGCCCGCGACCAGCTCGTGGGCGGCCCGCTCGACCGCCGGGCGCAGGGAGTTGATGCGGCGCGGCGTGAACGCCTGCGACACCAGCGCGCGCAGCCTGCGGTGGTCCGGCGGGTCGGTGTTCAGCATGGACGGCCCGATGATGCGCGACAGGTCGGTCGGCCTGCCCTTGCGGGCCAGCTGGTCCTGCATCGCGGCGCGCAGGCCGGCCGCGTCCTTCGCCAGCCGGTCGTCGGCCAGCAGGGCGCGGGTGGCCTCCAGGCCCATCGTGGTCACCAGGACCTCGAGGCCGTTGGGCAGCTCGGCGGGGTGGACGGGTCCGAGGCGGGCCAGCGCGTCCTCGTGGGCGTGGTGTTGCCAGCCGCGCAGCGGGCCGCCGACGAGGGCCTGTCGGTCCGGGGCGAACTCCGCGGTCAGCTGCACGTCGTCTCCTTGATGCGATGGGGGTTGTGCGGCGTCCACTTTCGTGCGAGCCCCACACGTCGCGCATCCACCGCGTTCCGTATTCCGGGTGACGGCGTACGGAGATCGGTGGACATGATCCACCCATCCCGAATACGGAGGAGGATACGGATGGTGGTTGATGCGGAGTCCCGCACGAACGCGCGACCCTGGCGGGGTTCGGCACCCCGACGGCCGAACCCCGCCGGGCGGGTCAGGCGGGTCGGCCGCCGCCCGGCGTCCCAGGGGGGACGGGAAGAGGGCCGCACCCCGCGCGGCCCTCTTCCAGAGCCACACCCCTTGTTCGCGGCCGGACCTGCCGCCTCCACCACGACGCGGTCGTCCGCGAGCGTCCCGGACGCCCCACGGCTCGGTCTCCACTCCGACTGGACGCCCGGCGGCTCGATCCGCGACCGCGATCCCGCCGGACGCGCGGTCGCTCAGTCCGCCGCCGCGATCCGAACCATCGACCCGTAGGTTGTCGACGTGTCGTCAAGAGGAATGCAGCTCGGCGTCTACAGCTTCGGCGACCGCCACGCCGACCCCGTCACGGGCGAGCAGGTGTCCGTCGCGGACAAGCTCGCGCAGACGCTGGAGCGGATCAGGCTGGCCGACGAGCTGGGGCTGGGCTTCTACGGCCTGGGTGAGCACCACCTCGCCGACTACGCGATCTCCAACCCCGGCACGGTGCTGGCCGCCGCCGCGAGCGTCACGTCGCGGATCACCCTGAGCAGCGCGGTGACCGTGCTCAGCACCGAGGACCCGGTGCGGGTGTACCAGCAGTTCACCACGCTCGACCAGCTCAGCCGGGGTCGGGCGGAGCTGCTGGCCGGACGCGGGTCGTTCACCGAGTCGTTCCCGCTGTTCGGGGCGAGCCTGGAGGACTACGACGAGCTGTTCGAGGAGAAGCTCGCCCTGCTGCTCCGCCTGGACCGCGAGCACCCGATCACGTGGTCCGGGCGGTTCCGCGCGCCGCTGCGGGACGCGCACGTCCACCCCCGCCCCTACGGTCCGCACCTGCGGATCTCGGTCGGGACCGGCGGCAACCCCGAGTCGTCCATCCGGGCCGGCCTGCTCGGCCTGCCCGTGGTGTACGCGGTGATCGGCGGCGAGCCCGAGCGCTTCGCGCCGCTGGTGGACGTGTACCGGCAGGCCGGCGAGGCGGGCGGCCGGGCAGCCGCGGACCTGCACGTCACCATGAGCGCCATCGGCCTGATCGCCCGCCGGTCCCAGGACGCCAAGGACGCGTTCTACCCGTACTGGCTGGAGACGATGAAGTACGGCGCGCGGGCGCGCGGCTGGCCGGTGCCGTCGCGCGCCGAGTACGACGAGTGGACCCGCGGCGCGCGGTCGATCTTCGCGGGCAGCCCGGAGGAGGTCGCGGAGCGGCTGATCTCGGTCGGCCGCCTGGTGGGCGCCGACCGGTACGCGATGCAGATGGACTGGTCCGGCGTGCCGCACCGCCTGGTCATGGAGGCGATCGAACTGCTCGGCACCGAGGTCCTGCCGTTGGTGGACCAGGAACTCGGCAGGCCCGCCGGCGACTGAACCCGCCACACCCGGTGTGACCCACGGCACGCGCGACACCGGCAGCACTTGCCGCAGCCCGTCCTCATACAGTGCATGACGGAAGCTTCAGCGGACTCGATCGGGGTGCTGGCGTTGACCGACGCGCCCGGGGTCGGGCCGCCCCCCGAGTCGGACGCCGACCTGTGGCAGGCCATCGCGGGCGACGGGCCGCGGGCGCACGCCGCGTTCACCGAGCTGTTCCAGCGCCACGCCGAGGCGGTGTGGAACTACGCCTACCGGCTCACCGCGTCCTGGGCCCAGGCCGACGACCTGCTCTCCACCGCGTTCCTCGCCGCCTGGCGCACCCGCGGCCGGGCCGTGCTGACCCGCGACTCCGCCCGGCCGTGGCTGTTCACCGTCACGGCGCGGCTGGCCCGCGACGAGCGGCGGGCGGGCGCGCGGCTGACCGCGTTGGCGCAGCGGCTGTCCCGCACGACCCCCGAACGCGACCACGCCGACGCGGTCGCCGAGGGCGACCTGGCCGAACGCCGGCTGCGCCGGGTGCTGGCCGCCGTCGACCGCCTGCCCCGCGCCGAGCGCGAGGTCGTGCGGCTGTGCCTGCTCGGCGAGGTCTCCACGGCCGACGCCGCGCGGCTGCTCGGCATCGCCGAGGCCAGCGTCCGCGCCAGGACGTCCCGGGCCCGCGCCCGCCTTCGCGGGCTGATCGAGGAGGAATCCGATGACTGACCTGGACCTGCCGCCGACCAGCCCGCTGCCCGACGGCGTGCGGGCCGTCGCGCTCACCCGGCTGCGCGCGGGCTTCGACGCGCCCCCGCCGCGCCACCTCCCGCTCAAGGTCGCCGCCGTCGCGGTGGCCGTGGTCGCGGCGGCGGCCCTGGCCGTGCGGTTCACCGCCCCCGGCGACCAGGCCGCGACCGCGTCGAGCACCACGGCGATCCCCGAACTGCGCCACCACGACGCCCACGTCTTCTACGACGTGCGCGAGGGTTCCGCGCCGGACGGCATGGCGCGGCGCTGCCAGGCCCGCTCCGCCGCCCTGCCGCCGCCGGAGCGGTGGACGGCGATCGCCACGGCGTCGCAGCGCCGGGTGGACCTCGCCGCGTTCGAGACGACCGCGGGGATCGTGTTCTGCGAGACCACCCCGATGTCGGTCACCGTGTCGTCGCCGCAGGCCGACCCCGGCGCCCTCGCCGTCGCGTTCACCACCACCACCGGGTCGATGGCGGGGTTCACCGGCGCCGACCCCCGGCCGCTCCTGCTCTCCGCGCGGACCGGCGACCAGGGTGAACGGGTGATCGTGGCCCGGTCGGGCCGGGTGTTCCTGATGCCGAACGGGTTCCTCTCGGACGGCGTGGTGGCCCGGCCCGAGGTCTCCTCCTCCGACGAGCTGGTGCAGGGGTTCGAGCTGACCACGCCGCCGCCCGCCGCCACCGCGGTCGACCGGCCCGTCACCCCCGAGGACCGCACCGGGCCGGAGGGGCGCAGGCTGGGCGAGTGCCTCGCGGACCAGCCGCGGCCCGTGCCGGACGCCGACGCCTGGCGGGCGGGTCGGGCGGTCGCCCTGACCCCGGCCGAGTCCGTGCAGCTCGGCCACTACGGCGACCTGCTCCTGCTGTGCCGGCAGGACCGGACGGTCGTGGTGTACGACCTCGCCCGACCCGACGCGCCGCAGTGGGCCGGGATGCTCGTGTCCGGCGGGACCCTGCGCGGCGCGCGGGTGTTCTACGACTTCGGCCACGACGGGTCGAACACCGAGGCCCTGATCGCGGAGGTCACCGACCCGCGGGTGGCGAGCGTGACCCTGGTCCGCCCCGGTCTGCCGGACACCACCGCCGTGCCCGTGGCCGGTTCGGTGGTCGTGCCGGGCCTCGGCGACGGGGCGCGGTTCGTGGTGCGGGACGCCGCCGGGACCGTTCTGGAGGAGATCACGCCCGGCTCCTGACCGCGGGGTTCGATCACGACACCACGGGGTAAGTGTCCGTTATGTCCGGACGAGTAGCGGTGTTCGCCCCTTCCCCCGAGTTGACCGTCACGGTCGAAGAGCTGGACGGCACGCCCGACATCCACATCCACGCCGGAGGGCAGGGGGTGTGGATGTCGCGCATGATCGAGTCGTTGGGCGCCGAGGTGGTGCTGTGCGCGGCGCTGGGCGGTGAGACCGGGCAGGTGCTGCGGCACCTGATCGGGGTCGAGCTGAAGGCCCGCGACGTCGCCGCCCGCAACGGCGGTTACGTCCACGACCGGCGCGACGGCGGGCGCGACCAGGTGGTCCGGATGCCCGCCGACCCGCTGTCCCGGCACGAGCTGGACGACCTGTACGAGATGACGCTGGTCGAGGCGCTCGACGCGGGCGTCGCCGTGCTCAGCGGACCCGCGGCGGAGGACACCCCGGTGCCCGACTCCGTCTACGAACGGCTCGCCACCGACCTCGGCGGCAACGGCTGCCGCGTGGTGGTCGACCTGTCCGGCGCGCGGCTGGCCGCCGCGCTCGCGGGCGGCCCCGAGGTGGTGAAGGTCAGCCACGAGGAGCTGCTGGCGGACGGGTTCGCCGCGTCCGACGCGCTGCCCGACCTGGTCGACGGCTGCCGCAAGCTGGCCGAGTCCGGCGCGGCCGGCGCGATCGTGGTGTCGCGGGCCGCCGAGGAGACGCTGGCGTGGCTCGACGGGAAGCTGTACCTGGTGGAGGTGCCGGAGCTGAGCCCGGTCGACACGCGCGGCGGCGGCGACTCGATGACCGCCGGGCTGGCCGCCGGGCTCGCCCTGGGCAAGTCCCTGGAGGACTCCCTGAAGCTGGGCGCGGCGGCGGGCGCGGTCAACGTGACCCGGCACGGCCTCGGCACCGGCAGCGGTGACGTGGTGCGGGAACTGGTCGAGCGGGTGCGGCTGCGGCCGTGGGAGGACTCATGAGGGCGCTCATCACCAACGACGACGGCATCGACTCACCGGGGCTGCTCGCCCTGGCGCGCGGCGCGGTGGCGCACGGCTGGACGACCGTCGTCGCCGCGCCCGCGCGCGAGTCGAGCGGCACGAGCGCCGGGCTCACCGCCGCCGAGGACGACCGGCGCGTCCAGGTGGCGCGGCGCGAGCTGCCGGGGCTGCCCGACGTGCCCGCCTACGCGGTCGCCGCGCACCCCGGCTTCATCGCCCTGGTCGCGTCGCAGGGCGCGTTCGGCGACCCGCCGGACGTGGTGCTCTCGGGCGTGAACCGCGGCGCGAACGTCGGCCGCGCCGTGCTGCACTCCGGCACCGTCGGCGCGGCGCTGACCGCCGCCATCAACGGAGCCCGCGCCATGGCGGTGTCGCTTGACGTGGGGCTCGACCTCGACGTGCCGCACCACTGGGACACCGCCGTCGCGGTCGCCGCCGGGCTGTTCGACCGGCTCGCCGCCCTGCCGGTGGGCTCGGTGCTCAACGTGAACGTGCCCAACCGGCCGGAGGCCGGCGCGCCGCGGCGGGCGGGCCTGGCCGAGTTCGGCGCGGTCCGGACCAGGATCAAGGACAGTGACGACGGCTCCATCACCCTCGCCGCCGTGGTGGTCGAGGACGAGTTGGCGCCGGGCACCGACGCGGCCCTGCTCGCCGAAGGGCGGGCGACGGTCACGCCGCTGCGCTCCGTCGCCGAGGACCCCGACCTGGACGTCCGGTGACGCGCACCCGGTGACGTCGGGGTCCGGTCGCACCCGGGCCTAGTCGTCCTCCCCGCGCTCCGCCGCCGGTTCGGCCTGCTCGCCGTCGGCCCGGCCCAGCGCGTCCGCCGCGCCGGTGACCAGGTCCGGACCGCCCCACTCGCGGCCCTCGGCCTGGCCCGGCCTGTGCTTGCCCATGGTGTGACCTCCCTCGATCCCCGGACAGATACCCACGAGGTCGGCGCTTCACACCCCGAATGCCACGTTCCTCACCCCAAGTGGGGCAGCCCACGTGACGGAGCGTGATCGCCCGGTGGGATCAGCCGCCGGTCGAACCCGGCCGAGCGACACACCGGTCGGCGGACCGGACCTTTTCCGGGGTCGCGCCCCGGTTCAGCGACCCACCGGTCAGCCACACACCCGGCTCGGCGGCACCTCCGGCGGCGGAGGGCACCCGGTTCAGCGGCGCACCCGGCGGCTCGACTCGCGCACCACCAGCTCCGGCGCGAACAGCACGTGCTGGTGCCGGTGCTCGGCCGGCGTCATCGTCTCGGCGATCACCAGCTCCGCCGCGGTGCGGCCGATCTGCTGGCGCGGCTGGCGCACCGACGTCAGCGGCACCGCCGCCGCGGCGGCGAAGTCGATGTCGTCGTAGCCGACGATGGCGATGTCCTCCGGCACCCGCACCCCCGCCCGCACCAACACCTGCAGCAGGCCCAGCGCGAGCAGGTCGTTGGCGCAGAACACCGCGTCCGGCCTGGTGGAGCGGGCCAGGAGCTGTTCGGCGGCGCGCTGCCCGGACGCCACGTTCAGCGACGGGACCTTCAGCTCCTCCAGCACGCCCGCGTCCCGGCCCGACTTGCGCACCGCGTCCACCGCGCCCTCGTGCCGCTGGCGCGCCTGGTGGACGTGCTGCGGCCCGTTGAGCATCACGATCCGCTCGTAGCCCTCGGCGAGCAGGTGGGTGACCGCCAGCTCGCCGCCCGCCCGGTCGTCCACCGCGACCGAGCACAGGTCCGGGTCGCTGGTCGGGTGGTCGAGCAGCACCACGGACATGCCGCGCTCGCGCAGCCGGCGCACGGCGGCCAGGTCGGTGTCCACCGGGGTGATCAGCACGCCGTGCACGCGCTGCTCGGCGAGCAGTTCGACGTGCCGCGCCTCCCGCTGCGTGGACCCGTCGCTGTTGCACAGGATCACCGCATGCCCGGCGTCGCTCGCGGTGTCCTCGACCC
>NZ_JBHYXZ010000136.1:0-23359 GCF_042752395.1 Actinosynnema sp. NPDC059335
GGGCGTATGGGTCCCCCACCTGGGGATCCGTGTTCTTCACACTACCCGACCCCACCGACAAAACCGACGACACAATCGGGATCTGTGGATGGTTGAACGACAATCGCTCCACCACCCGCGCGAACTCGCCCAGCATCGGCTCCATGCGAGCCGAGTGGAACGCGTGGCTCACCGCCAGCCGCCGCGTCTCCCGCCCCCGTTCCCGCCACTGCTCGGCCAACCGCAGCACCGCGTCCTCGTCACCGGACACCACGACCGACTCCGGACCGTTGACGGCCGCGATCTCCACCCCGTCGGTGAGCACGATCTCCGCCTCGGCCGCCCGGATCGACACCATCGCCCCACCGGCCGGCAACTCCTGCATCAACCGACCCCGCGCCGACACCAACGCACACGCGTCCTCCAGCGACAACACACCCGCCACGTGCGCGGCAGCGACCTCACCTACCGAATGCCCCACCACGTAGTCAGGGGTCAAGCCCATCGACTCCACCAGCCGGTACAAGGCGACCTCGACCGCGAACAACGCAGGCTGCGTGAACCGGGTCTCGTCCAGGTCCACGTCACGCAACGACACACCGAGCAGCCCGCACACGTCGTCCAACACACGAGCGAACACCGGGAACGCCCCAGCCAGCCGCTCCCCCATGCCACGCCACTGCGAACCCTGCCCCGAGAACACGAACGCGGTCTTGCCCTGCTCCGCCTTCACGATCGGAGCAGCCGCCAGCGCGTCGAGGTCGGCGAGCAGCGTCGCCGGGTCGGTCAGGGCCACGCGGTACGGGAACCGGGCACGTCCCGCCAACACCGCGCCGACCGCCGGGTCGCCGGCGAACTCGCGCAACCGGACCGCCTGCGCCCGCAACGCCTCCGGCGACCGCGCCGACAGCAGCCACGGCACGTGGTCCACGACCTCGACCGGGTCCGCGTCGGGGGACTCTTCGAGGATCAGGTGCGCGTTGGTGCCGCTGATCCCGAACGCGGACACGCCGGCCCGGCGCGGCCGGTCCCGCCCCGGCCACGGCCGGGCCTCGGTGAGCAGGTCGATCCGGCCCCGCTCCCACTCGACGTGCGGGGTCGGCTCGTCCACGTGCAGGGTCTTGGGCAGCACGCCGTGCCGCAGGGCCTCGACCATCTTGATGACGCCCGCGACACCGGCGGCGGCCTGGGTGTGGCCGAGGTTCGACTTCACCGACCCCAACCACAACGGCTCCGAACGATCCTGCCCGTACGTCGCCAACAACGCCTGCGCCTCAATGGGATCGCCCAACGTCGTACCCGTGCCGTGCGCCTCCACCACGTCCACATCGGACGGCGACAAACCCGCGTTCGCCAACGCCTGCCGGATCACCCGCTCCTGCGACGGACCATTCGGCGCGGTCAACCCGTTCGACGCACCGTCCTGGTTCACCGCCGACCCGGCCACCACCGCCAACACCCGATGACCCCGCCGCCGCGCATCCGACAACCGCTCCAACAAGACCAACCCCGCGCCCTCGGACCAACTCGTGCCGTCCGCCGCCGCGGCGAAGGACTTGGAGCGGCCGTCGGCGGCCAGGCCGTGCTGCCGGGAGAACTCCACGAAGCTCGCCGGGGTGGCCATCACCGTGACGCCGCCGGCCAACGCCAGGTCGCACTCACCCGACCGCAACGCCTGCGCCGCCAAATGAATCGCCACCAACGACGACGAACACGCCGTGTCCACCGACACCGCCGGACCCTCCAACCCCAACAGGTACGACACCCGACCCGACGTCACACTCGTCGCCGTCCCCGTCGCCAGGTACCCCTCGACGTCCCGGGACACCTGGTCCACGCCACCCGCGTACCCGGACGCCCAGATGCCGGTGAACACCCCCGTCCGACTGCCCTGCAACGAAGTCGGGTCGATACCCGCGTGCTCGAACACCTCCCACGCCGTTTCCAGCACGAGGCGTTGCTGCGGGTCCATCGCCACGGCCTCGCGGGGCGAGATGCCGAAGAACGCCGCGTCGAACCCGCCCACGTCGGCCAGGAACCCGCCGGACCGGGTGTAGGTGGTGCCGGGGCCGCCGTCCGGGTCGTAGAGCCCGGCCACGTCCCAGCCCCGGTCGGTCGGGAAGTCGCCGATCGCGTCCACACCCTCCGCGACCAACCGCCACAGGTCCGCCGCCGAACCCACCCCACCCGGGAACCGGCAGCCGGTGCCGACGATCACGACCGGGTCGTCGGTGACCGCCGCGGCGACCGGCGCTTCGGCCCGGCGCACCGCCCCGAGCAGGACTTCCCGCAGGTGGTCGGCGAGCCTGGCGGGCGTGGGGTGGTCGAACGTCATGGTCGGCGACAGCCGCGCGCCGACCGCCGCGGCGAGCCGGTTGCGCAGCTCCACCGCCGTCAGCGAGTCGAACCCGAGGTCCTTGAACGCCCGGTCCGGGTCGACGGTGTCCGTGCGGCCCAGCACGGCCGCGCTGTGCGTGGTGACCAGCTCCAGCAACGCCACGCGCTGCTCGGCCTCGGGCAGGGAGGCCAACCCTCCCACCACGCCCGGCGTGCGGGCCGGTCGACGGCGGGTCAGGGCACGCAGCACCGGCCGGTCGCCCAGGGCCGACACGCGCAGGCCGGCGGCCACGAGCGTCGGCTCGGGCGAGGTGAGGGCGGCGTCGAAGAGGGCCAGGCCGTGCTCCGTGCCCAGCGGCACGACGCCCGACCGCGCCAGCCGGCGTCGGTCGGTGGCGTCGAGGTGCCCGGTCAGGCCACTGGCCTGCGCCCACTGACCCCACGCCACGGACACGGCGGGCAGGCCCTGCCGGTGGCGGTGTTCGGCCAGGGCGTCGAGCGTGGCGTTGGCGGCCGCGTAGTTGCCCTGCCCGGCGCTGCCGAGGACCCCGGCGGCCGAGGAGAACAGCACGAACGCGCTCAGGTCGAGGTGCCGGGTCAGCTCGTGCAGGTGCCGGGCCGCGTCCGCCTTCGGCGCGCGCACGGCGGCGAGCCGTTCCGGGGTCAGCGACGCGATCACGCCGTCGTCCAGCGCGCCGGCCGCGTGGACCACGGCGGTGAGGTCGGGGATGCCGGCCAGGAGCCGGGCCAGCGCCTCGCGGTCGCCGACGTCGCACGCGACCACCGTGACGTCCGCCCGGCCCGCGAGTTCCGCGCGCAGGTCGGGCGCGTGGCCGGACCGGCTCGCCAGCACGAGCTTGCGCACGCCGTGCGCGGTGGCGAGGTGCCGGGCGACCAGCGTGCCGAGCGCGCCGGTGCCGCCGGTGACGAGGACCGTGCCGTCCGGGTCGAGCGGGGCGGGCACGGTCAGCACGACCTTGCCGACGTGCCCGGCCTGGCTCACGTGCCGGAACGCCGCACGGGCGCGCCGGACGTCCCACGCGGTGACCGGCGGCACCCGCAGCTCGCCCGCCGCGAGCAGCCGCACGACCTCCGCCAGCACCTCGCCGAGCCGCGCGGGTCCGGCCTCGGCGAGGTCGAACGCCCGGTAGCCGGGCACGTCGCGCACGTCGGCCTTGCCCATGTCGACGAACCGGCCGCCGTCGGCCAGCAGCCGCAGCGACGCGTCGGTGAACTCGCCGGTCAACGAGTGCAGCACCACGTCGACCTCGGGGAAGCGGTGCTCGAACTCCAGCGTCCGGGACGAGGCGAGGTGGTCGTCGGGCAGGCCCAGGTCCCGCAGCACGGGCCACTTGCCGGGGCTCGCGGTGGCGAAGACCTCCGCGCCGGCCCGGCGGGCGAGCTGGATCGCGGCCGTGCCGACGCCGCCCGCGCCGGAGTGGACCAGCACCCGGTCGCCCGCCCGGAGCCGGCCCAGGTCGAACAGGCCGTACCAGGCGGTGAGGAACGCGACCGGCACGGCGGCGGCCCGGCTGAACGCCCACCCGTCGGGCATCGGGACGAGCACCCGGTGGTCGGCCACCGCCGTGGTGCCGAACGCGCCGGACAGCAGGCCGAGGACCCGGTCCCCGGGCCGGAACCCGGTGACCTCCGAGCCGACCTCGGTGACCACGCCCGCGCCCTCGCTGCCCAGCGCGGCCGGCGCCGGGTAGACGCCGAGGGCGATCAGGACGTCGCGGAAGTTCAGGCCCGCCGCGCGCACCGCGACCCGCACCTCGTGCGGCCGCAACGGCGTCGCCGGGGCCTCGGTGAACGCCAGGTCGTCCAGGTTCCCGGTGCCGGGGTCGGTCACCGTGCCGGTGACGGCCGGGTGCGCGGCGGTGCGGACGAGCCGCGGCACGTGCACCACGCCGCCGCGGATCGCGACCTGGTCCTCGCCGTCCGGCACGACGGGCGGCGAGTCGTCGGTGTCCACCAGGACCAGGCGGTCGGGGTGCTCGGCCTGCGCCGCGCGGACCAGGCCCCACACGGCGGCGGCGTCGAGGTCGTCCACCCGGTCGCCGGGCGCCGCGGCCACGGCGTTGCGGGTGTGCACGACCAGGCGCGTGTCGCCGTCCTCGGCGAGGAACCGCTGGAGCACCGCCAGGGCCTCCTCGGCCGACGCCGGCGTCACGACCCGGTCGGGGGTGACCGCCTCGCCGTCGCGTCGGATCCAGTCGAGCCTGAACAACGCGTCGTCGGCCGGCCGGGTCATCGGGCGGGTGGTGAGCGAGCCGATGGTGGCGACGGGCATGCCGGACTCGTCGGCGAGGGCCACGGCGTAGCCGTCGGCGGCCGTGCCGGACAGCCTGACCCTGGCGGTGGTCGCGCGGGGGCGGTGGACCGCGATCCCGGTCAGGGTGAACGGCAGCCGCACCTCGTCCCCACCGCCCGCGAGCAGCGCCAGCGGTTGCAGCGCCGCGTCGAGCAGCGCGGGGTGCGCGCCGTAGCGGTGGTCGGCGGTGTCGTCCACCGCGACCTCGGCGAACACCTCGCCGCCCGACCGCCACACCGCGCGCACGCCCTGGAACGCGGGGCCGTGCTCGTAGCCTGCGCCGGCCAGCGCGTCGTACAGGTCGCGCACGGCGACCGGCAGCGCGCCGGCCGGTGGCCAGGCGGTGGGGAACCCGGGCGGGACGACGGGGTCGGCGGCGAGCGTGCCGGTGGCGTGCCGGACCCACTCGTCCTGCGCCCGCGACCGGACCTCGACCGGGTGACGGCCGGTGTCGTCGGGCGCGCCCACCACGACCTGCACCCGCACCGGGCCGTCGAGCACCAGGGGCGATTCGAGGACGACCTCCTCGACCGCCGGGCACCCGACCACGCCGGCCGCGTGCGCGACCAGCTCCACGAACGCCGTCGCGGGCAGCAGCACGACGCCGAGCACGGCGTGGTCGGCCAGCCAGGGGTGCGTCGCCGTGGACACGGTGCCGGTCAGCACCACGGCCCGGTCGCCGGGCAGCTCCACGGACGCGCCGAGCAGCGGGTGGTCGACCGGGTCCAGGCCCGCGCCGGTCACGTCGCCCGTGCCGCCGGGCGCGAGCCAGAAGCGCTGCCGCTGGAACGGGTAGGTCGGCAGCCCGGCCGCCGGCGTCGCCGGGACGCCCCAGTCGATGTCCGCGCCGAGCACGAACAGGCGTGCGGCGGCGGCGTGGAAGTCGGCCCGCCCGCCGTGGTCGCGGCGCAGGGTGCCGGTCGCGGCGGCGTCCTGCTCCTCCAGCGCGGGCAGCAGCACGGGGTGCGGACCGACCTCCACGAACACCGGCGAGCCCGCTGCCGCCACCGCACCGACGACCTGTTCGAACAGCACCGGGGCACGCAGGTTCCGGTACCAGTAGGCGGCGTCCAGCCCGGCGGTGTCGATCACCGTGCCGGTCACCGTGGAGTGGAACGGGATCCGGGCGGTGGCGGGCGCGAGGTCGGCGAGGTCGGTGGTCAACCGGTCGCGGACGGCCTCCACCTGCGCGGAGTGGGCCGCGTAGTCCACCGGCAGCCGGCGGGCACGCAGGTCGTCGGCCTCGGCCGACGCCAGCAGCTCGTCCAGCGCCCCGGTGTCACCGGAGACGACGACCGAGCCGGGCGCGTTGACCACCGCCACGGTCAACCGGTCGCCCCACCGGGCCAGGTAGGCGGCGGCGTCGGCGGCGGACAGGCCGAGCGACACCATCCCGCCCAGGCCCGAGATCGCGAGGAGGGCCTTGCTCCGCAACGCGACGACCTTCGCGGCGTCCTCCAGCGACAACGCCCCGGCGACGTGGGCGGCGGCGATCTCGCCCTGCGAGTGGCCGACCACGACGTCCGGTTCGACGCCGACCGAGCGCCACAGCCGCGCCAGCGCCACCATCACCGCGAACAGCGCGGGCTGCACCACGTCCACCCGGTCCAGCGACCCGCCGGCCAGCACGGCGACCAGCGACCAGTCGGTGTGCGGCGCGAGGGCGCGGGCGCACTCGTCGATCGCGTCGCGGAAGACCGGCTCCTGCGCGTACAGGTCGCGGCCCATGCCGACCCACTGCGCGCCCTGGCCGGGGAACACGAACACGGTCCGGTCCGGCGTGCCCGCCACCCCGGTGACCACGTCGTCGCCGAGGACGGCCGCGCGGTGGGCGAACCTGGTCCGCCCGGCCAGCGCCCGGCCGATGGCGGCGGGCCGCGGGTGGTCGGCCGCGAACGCGCGCAGCCGCCGGACCTGGTCCCGCAACGCCGGCTCGCTCCGGGCGGACACCAGCCAGGGCAGGTCCGCTCCCCCGGCCGGATCCGGCGCGTCCGGGGCCTGTTCCAGCACCACGTGCGCGTTGGTGCCGCTGATGCCGAACGCCGACACCGCGGCCCGCCGGGGCCGTCCGGTGTCCGGCCACGGCACGGCCTCGGTCAGCAGGCGCACCGCGCCGTCGTCCCAGGCCACGTGCGGGGTCGGTTCGGTGACGTGCAGGGTGCGCGGCAGGCTGCCGTGCCGCAGCGCCATCACCGTCTTGATCACACCGGCGACACCCGCCGCCGCCTGCGTGTGACCGATGTTCGACTTCACCGACCCCAACCAGAGCGGCGTCTCCCGGTCCTGGCCGTAGGTCGCCAACAACGCCTGCGCCTCGATCGGATCGCCCAACGTCGTACCCGTGCCGTGCGCCTCCACCGCGTCCACATCGGACGGCCGCAATCCCGCGTTCGCCAACGCCTGACGAATCACCCGCTCCTGAGAAGGACCATTGGGCGCGGTCAACCCGTTCGACGCGCCGTCCTGGTTCACCGCCGTCCCGGCCAGCACCGCCAGCACCTGGTGCCCCCGCCGCCGGGCGTCGGACAGGCGCTCCAGCAGCACCAGACCCGCGCCCTCGCCCCAGCTCGTGCCGTCCGCGGAGGCGGAGAACGGCTTGCACCGGCCGTCCGCGGCCAATCCGCGCTGCCGGGAGAACTCGGTGAAGCCGACCGGTGTCGCGATCACCGTGACGCCGCCCGCCAGCGCCAGGTCGCACTCCCCCGCCCGCAGCGCCTGCGCCGCGAGGTGCATCGCCACCAACGACGACGAGCACGCCGTGTCGATGGACACCGCGACGCCTTCCAGCCCGAGCAGGTAGGCGATCCGGCCGGACACCACGCTGGTCGCCGCGCCGGTGCCGAAGTACCCCTCCACTCCGGAGGCCGCGCCCGCCCCGTACCCGGACGACCAGATGCCGGTGAACACGCCGGTCCGACTGCCCCGCAACGACGTCGGGTCGATCCCGCCGTGCTCGAACGTCTCCCACGCGGTCTCCAGCAGGACCCGTTGTTGCGGGTCCATCGCCAACGCCTCGCGCGGCGAGATGCCGAAGAAGTCCGCGTCGAACCCGGCCACGTCGGTCAGGAACCCACCCGACCGGGTGTAGCTCGTGCCGGGGTGGTCGGGGTCCGGGTGGTACAGGCGGTCCAGGTCCCAGCCCCGGTCGGCCGGGAAGTCGCCGATGGCGTCCACGCCGTCCACCACCAGCCGCCAGAGGTCGTCGGGCGAGGACACCCCGCCCGGCAACCGGCACCCCATGCCGACGATCACGATCGGGTCGTCGTCCACCGCCTTCGTCACGGGCGCGGCGACGTCGCGGCGGGTGCCCAGCAGCTCGTCGCGCAGGTGCTCGGCCAGGCGCACCGGGGTGGGGTGGTCGAACGTCAGCGTCGCGGGCAGCCGCAGGCCGGTGGCGACGCCGAGGCGGTTGCGCAGCTCCACGGCGGTGAGCGAGTCGAACCCGAGGTCCTTGAACGGCAGCCCGGTGTCCACGGCGTCCGGTGAGGCGTGGCCGAGCACGGTGGCGGTGTCGGCGGTGACGACGTCGAGCACGGCGGCCACCTGCTCGGCCGCCGGCAGCGACCGCACCCGGTCGGCCAGCGCGCCCCGGTGGACCGGCCGCCTGCCCGGCTTGCGGGTCACCAACCCGCGCAGCGCGGACGGCAGCACGGGCGTGCGGGCCAGGGCGGGCAGGTCCAGCGCGACCGGCGCGACGGCGGCCCGGTCGGCGGCCAGCGCCGCGTCGAACAGCTCCAGCGCGTGCCCAGTGGCCAACGGCACGACGCCGGCGCGGGTCAGGCGGCGCCGGTCGGCGTCGGTGAGGTGCCCGGTCATGCCGCTGGATTCGGCCCAGTACCCCCAGGCCAGCGAGACGGCGGGCAGGCCGAGGGCGCGTCGGTGCACGGCCAGGGCGTCGAGGAAGGCGTTCGCGGCGGCGTAGTTGGCCTGTCCCGGGCTGCCGAGCACGCCGGCGGCGGAGGAGAACAGCACGAACGCGGCCAGGTCGAGGTGGCGGGTCAGCTCGTGCAGGTGCCAGGCGGCCCGCGCCTTGGGCGCGAACACGGCCTCCACCTGCCGCGGCGTCAACTCGGTGACCACGGCGTCGTCCAGCACGCCGGCCGCGTGCACCACCGCCGTCAGATCCGGGATCGACGCCACCAACTCCGCGACCCGACCACGATCCGACACATCACACGCGACCACACGCACATCCGCGTCCAACTCCGGCGGCACACCACCGCTGCGACCCACCAACACCAACCGCCGCACCCCGTGCCGGACGACCAAATGCCGGGCCAGCGCACGACCGAGCGTCCCCAGTCCGCCGGTGATCAGCACCGTGCCGTCGAGCACGGGGGGCAGGGCGAGGACGATCTTGCCGATGTGCCGGGCCTGGCTCATGTGCCGGAACACGTCCACCGCGTCGCGCACGCCCCGCACGTCGAGCGGCATGGGGCTCAACACGCCGTCCGCGAAGGCCGCCACGGTGTCGGCCAGGATCTCGCCCAGCCGGGCCGGGCCGGCGTCGGCGATGTCGAACGCCGTGTAGTCGACGCCCTCGGGCGCGCGGATGTCCGTCTTGCCCATCTCCACGAACCGGCCGCCGGGCGCGAGCAGGCGCAACGACGCGTCCAGGAACTCGTCGGTCAGCGAGTTCAGCACCACGTCCACCGCCGGGAACCGCTGCTCGAACTCCAGCGTGCGCGACGACGCGATGCGGTCGTCCGCCAACCCCAAGCCGCGCAGCACCTCCCACTTGCCGGGGCTCGCCGTGGCGAACACCTCCGCGCCCAGGTGACGCGCCAGCTGGATCGCGGCCATGCCGACGCCGCCGGTGCCCGCGTGGATCAGCACGCGGTCGCCCGGTCGGACGCGGCCGAGGTCGACCAGGCCGTACCAGGCGGTGAGGAACACGACGGGCACGGAGGCGGCGCGGGCGAACGACCAGCCGTCCGGGATCGGCGCGAGCAGCCGGTGGTCGGCCACCGCGACCGGCCCGAACGCGCCGGGCACCAGCCCGAACACCCGGTCGCCCGGCCGGAACCGGTCCACGCCCGGCCCGACGTCGAGCACCACGCCCGCGCCCTCGCCGCCCATCACCGCCTCGCCGGGGTAGACGTCGAGCGCGATGAGCACGTCGCGGAAGTTCAGCCCGGCCGCCCGCAGCGCGACCCGGACCTCACCGGGTCCCGGGGGCACGTCCGGTCGCGGCACGAGCGCCAGGTCGTCGATGCCGCCCGTGCCGACGTCCGCCAGCCGCCACGGGCCGTCCGGCGGGGTGAGCGCGCGGTCCACCCGGGTCAGGCGGGGCGCGAGCAGGACCCCTCGGCGCACCGCCAGCTCCGACTCGTCGGGCAGCGCGCCGTCCCACGAGTCGTCGGCGTCGACCAGCACGAACCGGCCGGGTTGCTCGGCCTGGGCCGACCGCACCAGACCCCAGACGGCGGCGTGGGCGGGGTCGACCACGTCACCGGGCACGGCCGCGACCGCGCCCCGGGTGACCACCGCCAGCCGGGCGTCGCCCCGGATCGCCGCCAGGACTTCCCGCACCGCGGCCAGGGCCCGGTCGGGCGCCTCGCCGGGAGGGGTGGACACGCGGTGCACGGTGTCCGCGACGGCGGTCCCGGTCACGGGCGCCCACGTGAGCTGGAACAGGTCGTCCGGGGCGTCGGCGACGGCCCGCACGGACAGCGACGCGAGGGACGCCACCGCCACGCCGTCGAGGTCGGTGACCGACACCGAGTAGGTGTCGGGTCCGCCGGACAGCCGCACGCGCAGCGCGGTCGCGTCGGTCGGCCGGATCACCACGTCGGAGAAGGCGAACGGCAGCCGGGCGGGGCCGTCGGGGTGCAGCAACGCCACGGGGTGCAGGGCCGCGTCGAGCAGCGCCGGGTGCAGCGCGAAGCGCTCCCCGGCCGGCGCCTCCACCACGGCGTGCACGACGTCGCCGGCCCGCCACGCGGCCGTGACGCCCTGGAAGGCGGGGCCGTAGTCGTAGCCGAGGGCGGCGAAGGTGTCGTAGAGGGCGCCGACGTCGAGCGGTTCCGCGTGCGGCGGCGGGCTGGTGTCGGCGGCCGCGGGTTCGGGTGCGTCGCCCACGGTTCCGGTGGCGTGCCGGACCCACCCGTCGCGGTGGGAGTGCACGGTGACGGACCGGTTCCCGTCGTCGTCCGCCGGGCCGACGACGACCTGGAGCCGCACGGGGTCGTGGTCGAGGACGAGCGGTGCCTCCAGCACCAGCTCGCGCACCGCGGTCGCGCCGACCCGGGTCGCGGCGTGGGCGGCGAGGTCGAGGAACACCGTGCCGGGCAGCAGCGCCGCGCCGCGCACGGCGTGGTCGGCGAGCCACGGGTGGGTGGACAGCGACACCGCGCCGGTGAGGGCCGCGCCGCCGTCCGGCAGGTCCACCGCGGTGGTCAGCAGCGGGTGGTCGCCCGTCGCGGCGGCCGGGGTCGGGCGCAGCCAGAACGGCTGCCGCTGGAACGGGTAGCCGGGCAGGGTCGCGGGCGTGAGGCCGGTCGGGAACAGTGGCCGCCAGTCCACCTCGACGCCGCGGACGTGCAGGCGCGCGAGGGCCGCGCGGAACTCCTCCGGCTGCTCGCGCCGCAGGGTGCCGGTGACGAGCACGTCGGCGGTCCCGGCCGTCTCCGCCACCGCCGCCGTCAGCACCGGGTGCGGGCCGACCTCGACGAACACGCCGTGGCCGTGGTCGAGCAGCGTGCGCGTGGCGTGGTCGAACCGCACCGGCTCGCGCAGGTTGCGGTACCAGTAGGCGGCGTCCAGGTCGGCGGCGACCTCGCCGGTGACGGTCGAGTACAGCGGGACGGCGGCGGGGCGCGGGGTGACGCCCGCCAGGTCGTGGCGCAGCCGGTCGCGGAGCGCTTCGACCTCGACCGAGTGGGCGGCGTAGTCGACCGGGAGCGCGCGGGCGCGGACGTCGTCGGCGGCGCACGCGGCGAGCAGTTCCCCCAGGTCGTGGTCGTTGCCCGAGACGACGACCGTGCCGGGTGCGTTGACCACGGCGACGGTGAGCCTGCCGTCCCAGCGGTCCAGGTAGGACGCGGCCTCCTCCGGGGACAGCGCGACGGACACCATGCCGCCGCGCCCGGCCAGCGGCGCCAGGGCCTTCGCCCGCAGGGCGACGACCTTCGCCGCGTCCTCCAGCGACAGGATGCCGGCGACGTACGCGGCGGCGATCTCGCCCTGGGAGTGGCCGACCACCGCGTCCGGGACGACGCCGTGCGACTTCCACAGCCCGGCCAGCGCCACCATCACGGCGAACAGCGCGGGCTGGACCACGTCCACGCGGTCGAGCGCGCCGTCGCGCAGGACGTCGACCAGCGACCAGTCCACGTGCGGGGCGAGCGCTTCGGCGCAGGCGTCGACGTGCGCGCGGAACACGTCCGACGTGGCGTACAGCGCGCGGCCCATGCCCGGCCACTGCCCGCCCTGGCCGGGGAACACGAACACCGTCCGGCCCGGCACGCCCGCCTCGCCGGTGACCAGGCCGGGCGCGCCGCGGCCGTCGGCGAGCGCGTCCAGGCCGGCGCGGTGGTCGGCCAGGAGGACGGCGCGGTGCTCGAACCGGGTGCGGTCGACCAGGGCCCGGCCGATGTGCGGGTTCGGCGCGTCGACCGCCCTGAGGCGTTCCGCCTGGGCGGCCAGGGCCGCCGCCGTGCGGGCGGACAGCAGCCACGGGACGTCCGCGTCCACTGTGGACGGCGGCTCGGGTTCGACGTGTTCGAGGATGACGTGGGCGTTGGTGCCGCTGATGCCGAACGACGAGACGCCGGCGCGGCGGGGCCGGTCGGTGTCGGGCCAGGGCGTCGGTTCGGTGAGCAGGGAGACGCGGCCCGCGGTCCAGTCGACGTGCCCGGTGGGCCGGTCCACGTGCAGGGTGCGCGGGAGCGCGCCGTGCCGCATCGCCATGACCATCTTGATGACGCCCGCGACGCCGGCGGCGGCCTGGGTGTGGCCGAGGTTCGACTTGACCGACCCGAGGCGCAGGGGTTCGGTCCGGTCCTGGCCGTAGGTCGCGAGCAGGGCCTGGGCCTCGATCGGGTCGCCGAGCGCGGTGCCGGTGCCGTGGGCCTCGACCGCGTCCACGTCCGCAGGCTCCAGCCGGGCGTTGGCGAGGGCCTGCCGGATGACGCGTTCCTGCGCGGGTCCGTTGGGCGCGGCCAGGCCGTTGGACGCGCCGTCCTGGTTCACCGCGCTGCCGCGCACGACGGCGAGGACGCGGTGGCCGTTGCGGCGGGCGTCGGAGAGGCGTTCCAGCAGCAGCAGGCCCGCGCCCTCGGCCCAGCTCGTGCCGTCGGCCGCGTCGGCGAACGCCTTGACCCGGCCGTCCGGGGCGAGGCCGCGCTGCCGGGCGAACTCCACGAACCCGGCCGGGGTGGCCATGACCGTGACGCCGCCCGCCAGCGCCAGCGCGCACTCCCCGGCCCGCAGCGCCTGCGCGGCCAGGTGGATCGCGACCAGCGACGACGAGCAGGCCGTGTCCACCGACACGGCCGCGCCCTCCAGCCCGAGCAGGTAGGACACGCGGCCCGAGGTGGTGCTGGTGGCGATGCCGGTCGCCAGGAACCCCTCCAGGTCCGGCGGCGGCTGGGCGGCGTAGCCCGACGACCACACGCCGGTGAACACGGCCGTCCGGCTGCCGCGCACCGAGGTCGGGTCGATGCCCGCGTGCTCGAACGTCTCCCACGCGGTCTCCAGCAGCACGCGCTGCTGCGGGTCCATGGCCAACGCCTCGCGCGGCGAGATGCCGAAGAACCCGGCGTCGAAGCCCGCGCCGTCGGCGAGGAAGCCGCCCGACCGCGCGTAGGTGGCGCCGGGCCGGTCCGGGTCGGGGTCGTAGGGCACGTCCCAGCCGCGATCGGTCGGGAAGTCGCCGATCGCGTCCACCCCGTCGGCGACCAGCCGCCACAGGTCCTCCGGCGACCCGACGCCGCCGGGGTAGCGGCAGCCCATGCCGACGATGGCGATCGGTTCGCGGGCGGCCTCCTCCACCTCGGCCAGGCGCTTGCCCATGACCCGCAGGTCGGCCGTGGCGCGCTTGAGGTAACTGCGGAGCTTCTCTTCGTCGGCCATGACAGCTACTCCCCCGCGGTGCGGTGCTCGCCCGATCGGATGACCTGGGTCCGGCGGTGTTCGTCGTCGAGGATGTCGAACAGCTCGTCGTCCGTGGCGTCGGCCAAGTCCTCGTCCTCGACGCGCTTGGCGGTCCACGACGCGAGCAGCGCCTCCAGGCGCGCGGCGACCGCGTCGTGGTCCACGTCCCGCGCCCGGTCCAGAGTGGACTTGAGCTGGTCCAGCTCGGCCAGCAGCGGGTCGGGCGCGGAGGCGGCCAGCCGGTCCCGCAGGTGGTCGGCGACCCGCGCGGGCGTCGGGTGGTCGAAGGTCAGCGTGGCGGGCAGCCGCAGCCCGGTGGCCGCGTCGAGCCGGTTGCGCAGCTCGACGGCGGTCAGCGAGTCGAACCCGAGGTCCTTGAACGCCCGGTCCGGGCCGACGGCGTCGGTGGACGCGTGGCCGAGCACGGCCGCCACCGCGCGCCGGACCAGGTCCAGCACGTCCGAGGCCGCCTCCGGGCGCGGTCGGGCCGCGGTGCGCAGGAGGGTGGGCAGGTCGCCCGCGCGGCGGTCGAGCCGGACGGGCACGAACGCGGGTTCGCCCGCCGTGAGGGCGGCGTCGAACAGGGCCAAGGCCTCGTCGGTGGCCAACGGCAGCACGCCCGCGCCGGCGATGCGGCGGCGGTCGACGTCGGTGAGCTTGCCGGTCATGCCGCCGCTCACCGCCCACGGCCCCCACGCCAGGGACACGGCGGGCAGCCCGTTGGCGTGCCGGTGCGCGGCCAGGGCGTCGAGGTAGGCGTTCGCGGCGGCGTAGTTCGCCTGCCCCGGCCCGCCCAGCACGCCCGCGGCCGACGAGAACAGCACGAACGCGTCCAGGTCGCGGGTCAGCTCGTGCAGGTGCCGGGCCGCGTCCGCCTTGGGCCGCCAGACCTCGGCGAACCGCTCCGGCGTCAACGACTGCACGACCGCGTCGTCCAGCACGCCGGCCGTGTGCACGACCGACGTGACGGGGTGGTCGGCCAGGAGCCGGGCCACGGCGTCGCGGTCGGACACGTCGCAGGCGACCACCGCGACCTCCGCGCCGGCCAGGTCGGCCAGCAGTTCGGCCACGCCGGGGGCGTCCGGGCCGCGCCGGCTCACCAGCACCAGGCGGGTGACGCCGTGGCGGGCGACCAGGTGGCGGGCGACCGCGCCGCCGAGCGCGCCCGTGCCGCCGGTGACCAGGACCGCCCCGCCGGGGCGGAGGGTGGAGGGCAGGGGCGTGACGACGGCCCGTTCGAGCCGGGGCACGTGGACCCGCCCGGCCCGGACCGCCAGTTGCGGCTCGTCGCCCGCGGTGGGCGGCGGGTCGTCGGTGTCGGTGTCGACCAGCGCGAAGCGGCCGGGGTGCTCGGCGGCGGCGGACCGGACCAGGCCCCAGACGGCGGCGGCACGCGGGTCGGTCACGTCCTCGCCGTGCACCGACACCGCGCCCCGGGTCACCACGACCAGCCGGTCCGCGGTGTGGTCGTCGGCCAGGAACTCCCGGACCACCCGCAGGGTCTCGACCGGGTCGGTGGCGTCGTGGCGGCGGTCGCTGTCGGCCGGCGGGGTGTGGTCGCCTTCCAGTTCCGGCCAGGCGACGCGGTAGAGGGTGTGCGGACGGGCTCCGGTCGCGGTGGGGCGCAGGGTCAGCGACGCGATCGTGGCGACCGGCTCGCCGGCCGGGCCGGCCAGGTCGACCCGGTAGGTGTCCGGCGCCGTGGTGGACAGCCTCGCCTTGACCGCGGTGCGGCCCGGCGTCCAGACCGTGACGCCGGAGAACGAGAACGGCACCTTCGCCCGGTCGTCCAGGACCGTCACCGCCTGGAGCGCGGCGTCCAGCAGCGCGGGGTGCAGCGCGCACCGGTCGCCGTCGCCGGGCAGCTCGACGTCCGCGTAGAGGTCGTCGCCGGCGCGCCGGACCGCCCGCAGCCCTCGGAACGTCGGCCCGTACTCGAACCCGGTGTCGGCCAGCGCGTCGTGGAAGCCGTCGAGGTCCACCGGTTCGGTCGCCGGCTCGGCCCAGGGTGCGGGTGGCTCGTCGCCCGGTCCGAGGCGGCCGGTGGCGTGCCGCACCCATTCGCCGTCCGCCTTGGAGTGCACGGTGACGGTGCGCCGACCGTCCGCGTCCGGAGCCCCGACCGCGACCCGCACGTCCACCGCGCCGGGCAGTGCCAGCGGCGCTTCCAGCGTCAGCTCCTCGACCGCCGGGCACCCCGCCTCCCGGCCGGCCCGCAACGCCAGCTCCACGAACGCCGCGCCCGGCAGCAGCGCCGAGCCGAGGACGGTGTGCTCGCCGAGCCACGGCCGGGTGGCCGGGGACAGGTGGCCGGTCAGCACGACGCCCTGGTCGTCCGGCAGCTCCACCACCGCGCCGAGCAGCGGGTGGTCGGCGTCGTCGAGCCCGGCGCCGGCGACGTCGGTCGCCTCGGCGGCGACGAGCCAGTACCGCTCCCGCCGGAACGGGTAGGTGGGCAGGTCGGCGTGCGCGGAGGGCAACGTCCACTCCCCGCCCTCGACCCACAGCTTGCCGAGTGCGGCGAGGAGTCGTTCGGGCTCGTCGTGGTCGCGGCGCATCACACCGTTCGACACGAGCGTGGGGTGCGGCCCGATCTCCAGGAACCGCGTCACCCCGTTGGCCCGCAACCACTCCACCGCGTCGCCGAACCGCACCGCGTCCCGGGCTTGGCGCACCCAGTACGCCGCGTCCAACACCGCACCCGCGGAAGGGTCCCCCACCAGGGGATCCCTGTTTTTCACACTACCCGACCCCACCGACAAAACCGACGACACAATCGGGATCTGTGGATGGTTGAACGACAAGCCCTCCACCACCCGCCCGAACGCCTCCAGCATCGGCTCCATGCGAGCCGAGTGGAACGCGTGGCTCACCGCCAGCCGCCGCGTCTCCCGACCCAGCGCCTGCCACCGCTCGGCGACCTCACCCACCGCCGCCTCGTCACCGGAGATCACCACGGCATCCGGACCGTTGACCGCCGCGATCTCCACCCCGCCGGGCAGCGTCTCCAGCACCTCGGCCTCGCCGGCGCGGATCGACACCATCGCCCCACCGGCCGGCAACTCCTGCATCAACCGACCACGTGCCACCACCAACGCACACGCGTCCTCCAGCGACAACACACCCGCCACGTGCGCGGCAGCGACCTCCCCCACCGAATGCCCCACCACGTAATCCGGCCGAACACCCAACGACTCCACCAACCGGTACAAGGCGACCTCGACCGCGAACAACGCAGGCTGCGTGAACCGGGTCTCGTCCAGATCCACGTCACGCACCGACAAACCGAGCCGGCCGCACACCTCGTCCAACACACGAGCGAACACCGGGTACGCGCCGTGAAGCCGCCGCCCCATGCCCTGCCACTGCGAACCCTGCCCCGAGAACACGAACGCGGTCCCACCGGTCCGCGCCTCCCCGATCGGCGCGTCACCGCGGGCCAACGCGTCGAGGTCCGCCCCGAGCCGGGCCGGGTCCGTGAGCGCCGCCCGGAAGGGCAACCGCGCCCGCGTCGCCAACGCCGCGCCGACCACGGGGTCGCCGGCGAACTCGCGCAACCGGACCGCCTGCGCCCGCAACGCCTCCGGCGACCGCGCCGACAACAGCCACGGCACGTCGCCCGCCACCTCGACCGGATCGGCCGCCGGGGCCTGCTCCAGGATCACGTGCGCGTTCGTGCCGCTGATCCCGAACGACGACACACCGGCCCGCCGGGGACGGTCGACCGCGGGCCAGGGCACGGCCTCGGTGAGCAACCGGACGTCACCGGTCCCCCAGTCCACGTGCGTGGTGGGCCGGTCGACGTGGAGCGTGCGCGGCAGCGCGCCGTGCCGCATCGCCATGATCATCTTGATGACGCCGGCGATCCCCGCCGCGGCCTGCGTGTGGCCGAGGTTCGACTTGACCGACCCCAACCACAAAGGCTCCGAACGATCCTGCCCGTACGTCGCCAACAACGCCTGCGCCTCAATGGGATCGCCCAACGTCGTACCCGTGCCGTGCGCCTCCACCACGTCCACATCGGACGGCGACAAACGGGCGTTCGCCAACGCCTGCCGGATCACCCGCTCCTGCGACGGACCATTCGGCGCGGTCAACCCGTTCGACGCACCGTCCTGGTTCACCGCCGACCCGGCCACCACCGCCAACACCCGATGACCCCGCCGCCGCGCATCCGACAACCGCTCCAACAAGACCAACCCCGCGCCCTCGGACCAACTCGTGCCGTCCGCCGCGTCGGCGAACGACTTGATCCGCCCGTCCGCCGCCAACCCGCGCTGCCGCGAGAACTCCACGAACCCGGAGGGCGTCGCCATCACCGTGACGCCACCGGCCAACGCCAGGTCGCACTCACCCGACCGCAACGCCTGCGCCGCCAAATGAATCGCCACCAACGACGACGAACACGCCGTGTCCACCGACACCGCCGGACCCTCCAACCCCAACAGGTACGACACCCGACCCGACGTCACACTCGTCGCCGTCCCCGTCGCCAGGTACCCCTCCAGGTCGGCCTGCCGAACCCCGACGCCGTACCCCGACGACCAGATGCCCGTGAACACCCCCGTTCGACTGCCCTGCAACGACGTCGGGTCGATACCACCGTGCTCGAACGCCTCCCACGCCGTCTCCAACAGCACCCGCTGCTGCGGGTCCATCGCCAACGCCTCACGCGGCGAGATCCCGAAGAACCCCGCGTCGAACTCCGCCGCGTCCCGCAGGAAACCGCCCGATCGCGTGTAGCTGGTGCCGGGCGCGCCCGTCGGGTCGTACAGCCGATCGAGGTCCCAGCCCCGGTCGGTCGGGAAGTCGCCGATCGCGTCCACACCCTCCGCGACCAACCGCCACAGGTCCGCCGCCGAACCCACCCCACCGGGGAACCGGCACCCCATGCCGACCACCACGACCGGGTCGTCGGTGACCGCCGCGGCGACCGGCGCGACCACCGGGCGTTCCCGGCCGAGCAGGAGCCCGCGCAGGTGGTCCGCGAGCGCGGCGGGGGTCGGGTGGTCGAACGTCAGCGTGGCGGGCAGCTTCACGCCCAGCGCGGACGCGAGCCGGTTGCGCAGCTCCACCGCCGTCAACGAGTCGAACCCGAGGTCCTTGAACGCCCGCCGCGCGGCCACGCCGTCCGAGCGGCCGAGCACCACGGCGGTGTGCGTGCCGACCAGGTCGAGCACCACGGCGTGCTGCTCGGCCTCGGGCAGCGACGCGAGCCGGCGCGCCAGGTCGGTGTCGGAGGTCCGGCGGGTTCGCCGGGTCAACCCGCGCAGCGACGGCGCGGTCAGGTCGAGCCGGGCGGGCACCAGGACGGGCGCGCCGTCGGTCAGGGCCGCGTCGAGCAACGCCAACGCGTGCTCGGTCGTCATCGGCACCACCCCGGACCGCGCCAGCCGCCGCCGGTCGGCGTCGGTGAGGTGCCCGGTCAGGCCGCTGGCCTGCGCCCACTGGCCCCACGCCAGCGACACGGCGGGCAGGCCCAGCGCGTGCCGGTGGGCGGCCAGGGCGTCGAGGAAGGCGTTGGCGGCGGCGTAGTTGGCCTGGCCCGCGCCGCCGAGCACGCCGGCCGCCGACGAGAACAGCACGAACGCCTTCAGGTCGCGGGTCAGCTCGTGCAGGTGCCAGGCGGCGTCCACCTTCGGCCGCAGCACGTCGCGCAGGCGTCCCGGGGTCAGCGACGTCACCACGCCGTCGTCCAGCACGCCGGCCGCGTGCACCACGGCGCACAGGTCCGGGATGGTCGCGAGCACGGCGGCGAGCGCGTCGCGGTCGGTCACGTCGCACGCGACGACCGACACGTCCGCGCCCTCGACCTCCACCTCGCCGCCGCGCCGGCCGAGCAGCACCAGCCGCCGCACGCCGTGCCGGGCCACCAGGTGCCGGGCCACGAGCACGCCCAGCGTGCCGGTGCCGCCGGTGATCAGCACGGTGCCGTCGAGGTCGAGCGATCGGCGTCCACCGGGCCCGCGGTCGAGCCGGGGCGCGAGCACCGCGTCACCGCGGACCGCCACCTGGAACTCGTCGGCGGGCACCCGCACCTCGCCGTCGTGGTCCACGTCGACCAGCGCGAACCGGCCCGGGTGCTCGGCCTCCGCCGCCCGCACCAGACCCCACGCGGTCGCCGCGGCCAGGTCGGTCACCGCGTCCGGCCCGGCCGCGCCACGCGTGACGATCGCGAGCCGGCCGTCGTCGGACGTGCGCAGGAACTCCTGGACGACCGCCAGCGTCTCTTCCGCCACGGCGTGCGCGGCCGTCACCGGGTCGGCTCCCGGCGGGCCGGCCACGCGGTGCACGGCCGCGTCGGACAACGACGGCGTGACGGGCACCCAGTCGAGCCGGAACACACGGTGGTCGCGGTCGCGGAAGTCGGCGGTCATCGGCCGGACGGTCAGCGCGTCCACCACGGCCACGGGCTCGCCGGTGGGCGCGGCGAGCAGCACCCGGTAGGTGTCGGGACCGGTCGGGGTCAGCCGGACCCGTGCGGCCGACACCCCGGTCCGCAGCACGGCGACCCCGGCGAACGAGAACGGCAAGCGGCCCGCCGCGACCAGCGTGAGCGGCTGCAACGCGGCGTCCAGCAGCGCGGGGTGCAGGTCGAACCCGTCCCCGGGGTCCAGGGCGACCTCGGCGTAGAGGTCCGCGCCGTGCCGCCACACCGCCCGCACGCCCTCGAACGCCGGACCGTACTCGTAGCCGTGGGCGGCGAGGTCGTCGTAGAAGCCCGTGAGGTCCACCGGTTCCACGTCCGCGGGCCAGGTCGGGTCGGGGACGTCCGGGAGCGCCGCCCCGAGCGAGCCGGTGGCGTGCCGCACCCAGTCGCCGTCGACCCGGGAGTGGATCGTGACCGCGTTCGCCGCGTCGACCACGACCTGGACGAGCACGGAGTCCTGCCCGGACAGCACCATCGGCGCTTCCAGCAGCAGTTCGTCCACCACGGGCCGCCCGACCTGGTCGCCCGCGCGCCGGGCCAGCTCCAGGATGCCGGTGCCCGGCAGCAGCACGGACCCGTGGACGGCGTGGTCGGCCAGCCACGGGTGGGTGGCCGTGCCGAGCCGCCCGGTGAGCACCACCTGCCCCCCGGCGAGTTCCACCGCCGCGCCGAGCAGCGGGTGGTCGGTCGGGTCGAGACCGGCCGAGGTCACGTCCGCGGACCCCCGGACCGGGGTCAGCCAGTAACGCTCGTGCTGGAACGGGTAGGTCGGCACGTCCACGTGCGGGGCGGCCGGCACGGGCCAGTCGACGTCCACCCCGGCGACGAAGAGGCGCGCGGCCGCGGCGGTGAAGTCGCCCTGCTCGCGGCGCAGGGTGCCGACGGCCACGCCGTCCAGCGCCGGCACGAGCACGGGATGGGGGCTGACCTCCACGAACACGTCGTGCCCGGTCGCCGTCAACGCCGCCACCGCGCGGTCGAACCGGACGGGTTCCCGCAGGTTGCGGTACCAGTAGGCCGCGTCCGCCACCTCGACCAGCCCATCGGTCACCGTCGAGTGGAACGGCACCCGGGCCGGCAACGGCGTGATGTCGGCGAGGTCGGCCAACAACCGCTCCCGCACCGCCTCCACCTGCGCCGAGTGGGCCGCGTAGTCCACCGGCAGGACGCGGGCGCGGACGCCGTCGGCGTCACAGGCGGCCACCAGCTCGGCGATCGCGGCCGGTTCGCCGGACACGACCACGGAATCGGCCGCGTTGACGACGGCGACCGAGAGCCGGTCACCCCACCGGGACAGCAACTCGGCGTCCGGTGGCAACGACACCGACACCATCCCGCCCGCACCGGAAATCGCAACCAGGGCCTTGCTCCGCAGCGCCACCACCTTCGCGGCGTCCTCCAACGACAACGCCCCGGCCACATGCGCCGCCGCGATCTCACCCTGGGAATGACCCACCACGGCGTCCGGCTCGACACCGTAGGACCGCCACAACGCGGCCAACGACACCATCATCGCGAACAGCGCGGGCTGGACCACGTCCACCCGGTCCAATGACCCGCCACTCAGGACTTCCACCAACGACCAGTCCACGTGCGGCGCAAGAGCACGCTCACACGCGTCTACGGCATCCCGGAACACCGGCTCCCGCGCGTACAGCTCCCGGCCCATCCCGACCCACTGCGCCCCCTGACCCGGGAACACGAACACCGACTTCCCCGACGCCGATGCCGTGCCCGTCACCAGGCCGGGGTGCTCGCGGCCCTCGGCCAGCGCACCCAACGCCCCGGGCTCCAGCACCACCGCGCGGTGGTCGAAACGCGCCCGACCGGCCAGCACCCGGGCCACCGCGGCACGGTCCGGGTCGGCGGCCCGCGCCAGGCGTCGGGCCTGGTCGCGCACCGCGCCCCGGGTCTTGCCCGTGATCACCCACGGCACCGCCTCGGCGGGTCCGACCGGCTCGGGGTCGGCCGGCGGCGCCTGCTCGATGATCACGTGGGCGTTCGTGCCGCTGACCCCGAACGACGACACCCCGGCGCGACGCGGGCGGCCGGTCTCCGGCCACGGCACCGCCTCGGTCAGCAGCCGGACGTCCCCCGCGGCCCAGTCCACGTGCGGTGTCGGCTCGTCCACGTGCAGCGTCCTGGGCAGGTGGCCGTGCCGCAGGGCCATCACCGTTTTGATCACACCGGCGACACCCGCCGCCGCCTGCGTGTGACCGATGTTCGACTTCACCGACCCCAACCACAACGGCTCCGAACGATCCTGCCCGTACGTCGCCAACAACGCCTGCGCCTCGATCGGATCACCCAACGTCGTACCCGTTCCGTGCGCCTCCACCACGTCCACATCGGACGGTGTCAGCCCGGCGTTCGCCAACGCCTGACGAATCACCCGCTCCTGAGAAGGACCATTAGGCGCGGTCAACCCGTTCGACGCACCGTCCTGGTTCACCGCCGAGCCGGCCAGCACCGCCAACACCCGGTGGCCGTTGCGGCGCGCGTCCGACAGGCGCTCCAGCAGCACCAGACCCGCGCCCTCGCCCCAGCTCGTGCCGTCCGCGGACGCCGAGAACGGCTTGCACCGGCCGTCCGGCGCGAGACCGCGCTGACGGGAGAACTCGGTGAAGCCCAACGGGTTCACGATCACCGTGACGCCGCCCGCCAGCACCAGGTCGCACTCGCCCGCCCGCAGCGCCTGCGCCGCGAGGTGCATCGCCACCAGCGACGACGAGCAGGCGGAGTCCACCGACACGGCCTGGCCGCGCAGTCCGAGCAGGTAGGCGACGCGCCCGGACGTGACGCTGGGCGAGATGCCGGTCGCCAGGTAGCCCTCCGCGTCACGCGGCGCCTGCTCGACCACACCCCCGTACCCCGAGGACCACAGGCCGGTGAAGACGCCGGTCCGGCTGCCGCGCAACGACGTCGGGTCGATGCCCGCGTGCTCGATGGTCTCCCACGCCGTCTCCAACAGCACCCGCTGCTGCGGGTCCATGGCCAACGCCTCGCGCGGCGAGATGCCGAAGAAGTCCGCGTCGAACCCGGCCGGGTCCGCGAGGAACCCGCCCGAGCGGGTGTAACTCGTGCCGGGGTGATCCGGGTCCGGGTGGTACAGGCGCTCCAGGTCCCAACCCCGGTCGGCCGGGAAGTCGCCGATGGCATCCACGCCGTCCACCACCAGCCGCCACAGGTCGTCGGGCGAGGAC
>NZ_JBHYXZ010000137.1:0-12540 GCF_042752395.1 Actinosynnema sp. NPDC059335
ACTGTTATCCACACAGCGCGGGGTGGAGCAGCTCGGTAGCTCGCTGGGCTCATAACCCAGAGGTCGCAGGTTCAAATCCTGTCCCCGCTACCACGTCGAAAGGCCCCCGGAGTTCCGACTCCGGGGGCCTTTCGCCTGTCGCCGGAGCTCACGTCATGTTCTCGGCCCAGTACTGGGCGCAGGTGAGCGAGCAGACCCGGCCTTCGCCGCTGACCGTGCGGTGCCTGCGGATCTGCTTGCCGCACACCATGCACTCGTCCTTGCCCGCCTGGTCCGGGATCGTGCCGGACGCCCAGGCACGGGCGCCGCGGACCACCTTCGTTCCCGCCGTCCATTTGATGCCCACCGCTGACCTCCCAGTCGAACGAGCACGGTTCGGGGACAACACCCGTGGTAATGGTCTCACCACGCGACGTGTTTGCCACGTCGAGCGCGCGACATCACCGGGTTGTGCTATCGCCCGATGGGGCGGGCCCGCCGGGTCGGACGCGGCGCGTGACGCCACGCTGCCGTTAGGGTGAACGCAAAAGTGCGGTTTCCCTTGCGCCTCAACGGATTTCCACGTCGGGTGGACATCCCGGGTCAAGCGGCCGAACGCGTGGCGTTGATCAGCGGGCGGTTACGCAGCGATGCTTTGCGTTGCTCCGCTTGGCCCAACTCCACTAGCCCGTGATCAGCCACAGTGGACAGAACGGCTGACCATTGTGGACAGCGGCCGGTGAGCGTGGCACCGTTGGTGGTGTGTCGGACCTGAATGCGACGGCGGCTGCCCTGCTCGGGCTGCTGCACGACGGACCCAAGACCGGTGGCCAGCTCGTGGCTGAGGCCGGAGAGCGCTTCGGCGCGTTCTTCAGCGTCACCCGGAGCCAGGTCTACCGCGAGCTGCCCGCGCTGGCGGACGCCGGCCTGCTTCGCCTCGGCAAGCAGGGCCCGCGCTCCAGCCAGCAGTACGTGCTGACCGCGGCGGGCAAGAAGGCGTTCAAGAACTGGCTGCTCTCCGAGCCGGGACCGGACCACCTCCGCAGCCCGCTCATCCTGCGGCTGGTGCACGCGGGCTCGTTGACCGCCAAACAGCGGCAAGCCCTCGTGGACTCGGCCCGGGCGAGCTACGGCGCCGAGCAGGAGGCGGCCCGGACCGCGGTCAAGACCGCCGAGGACGCCTACGCCAAGGCGGTCGCCGAGTTCGGCCTGGCCCACGCCAAGGCCGTGCTCAAGCTGCTCGACGCCATCCCCATGGGCTGAGGCGCGCCCACCGGTCGCACTCCGCGGCCGGTGCCGGCGTAATCTTGGGCCGTGAATCCCGACGTCGAAGCAGACATCAAGGACCTCTCCGCCACGCTGTCGAGCATCGAGGCGGTGATGGACCTCGACGCGCTGCGCGCCCAGGTCGCCGAGCTGGAGCAGGCGGCGGCCCGGCCGGACCTCTGGGACGACCAGGAGAAGGCGCAGCAGGTCACCAGCCAGCTCTCCCACAAGCAGGGCGAGCTGCGCCGGGTGACGACGCTGCGCGAGCGGCTGGACGACCTCTCGGTGCTCTACGAGCTGGCCGAGGACGAGGGCGACGCGGGCAGCCTGGCCGAGGCCGACGCCGAGCGGGCGAAGCTCCGCGAGGAGATCTCCTCGCTGGAGGTCCGCACGCTGCTGTCCGGCGAGTACGACGAGCGCAACGCGCTGGTCACGATCCGGGCGGAGGCGGGCGGCGTGGACGCGGCCGACTTCGCCGAGATGCTGCTGCGGATGTACTCGCGCTGGGCCGAGCGGCACGGCTACGGCGTGGACGTCTTCGACACCTCCTACGCCGAGGAGGCGGGCATCAAGTCGGCGACGTTCCGCGTCACGGCCCCGTACGCCTACGGCACGCTGAGCGTCGAGCAGGGCACGCACCGCCTGGTGCGCATCTCGCCGTTCGACAACCAGGGCCGCCGGCAGACGTCGTTCGCGGGCGTCGAGGTGGTGCCCGTGGTCGAGCAGTCCGACCACGTCGACATCGACGAGAAGGACCTGCGGGTCGACGTGTACCGCTCGTCCGGCCCCGGCGGCCAGGGCGTGAACACGACCGACTCGGCGGTGCGCATCACGCACATCCCGACCGGCATCGTCGTCTCCTGCCAGAACGAGCGCTCGCAGCTGCAGAACAAGGCCACCGCGATGGCCGTGCTCCAGGCCAAGCTGCTGGAGCGGCAGCGGCAGGAGGAGCAGGCCAGGATGGACGCCCTCAAGGACACCGGGTCGAGCTGGGGCAACCAGATGCGGTCCTACGTGCTGCACCCCTACCAGATGGTCAAGGACCTCCGCACCGAGCACGAGGTCGGCAACCCCTCCGCGGTGCTCGACGGCGAGATCGACGACTTCCTCGAGGCCGGCATCCGGTGGCGCAAGCAGCAGCAGTCCTGATCGGTCAAGCCGCCATCCGGCGGGCGACACGAGGGCTTCACCCCGGCCGCGAGTAGACTCGCGCCTCGTGATTCGCCTCGAACACGTGTCCAAGGTCTACAAGAGCTCCGCCCGCCCCGCGCTCGACAACGTCTCGGTCGAGATGGGCAAGGGCGAGTTCGTGTTCCTCATCGGGCCTTCCGGTTCCGGGAAGTCCACGTTCCTGCGGCTGCTGCTGCGGGAGGAAGTGCCCAGCAAGGGCCGCGTGTACGTGTCGAACTTCGACGTGGCCAAGATGTCCCGGCGCAGGGTCCCCCGCCTGCGCCAGTCCATCGGCTGCGTGTTCCAGGACTTCCGCCTGCTGACGAACAAGACCGTGGCGGAGAACGTCGCGTTCGCGCTCGAGGTCATCGGCAAGCCGCGCAACACCATCGTCAAGGTGGTGCCCGAGGTGCTGCAGCTCGTCGGCCTCGACGGCAAGGCGGACCGGATGCCGCACGAGCTGTCCGGCGGCGAGCAGCAGCGGGTGGCCATCGCCCGCGCGTTCGTCAACCGGCCGCTGGTGCTGCTCGCCGACGAGCCGACCGGGAACCTGGACCCGGACACGAGCCAGGACATCATGCTGCTGCTGGAGCGGATCAACCGCACCGGCACGACGGTGCTGATGGCCACCCACGACCACTCCATCGTCGACTCCATGCGCCGGCGCGTGGTCGAGCTGGACCACGGCCGGATCATCCGCGACGACGCGCGGGGTGTCTACGGCGTGGGCCGCTGAGCCCCCCGGACCCCCTCAACCCCCGACCCTGAGGAACGTTCCCCCCGATGCGTACCAGCTTCGTGTTCAGCGAGGTCGTGACCGGCCTGCGCCGGAACGTCACGATGACCATCGCGATGATCCTCACGACCGCGATCTCGCTCTTCCTGCTCGGCCTCGGCCTGCTCGTCGTCCGCATGGTCGACAAGATGCAGGACAACTACCAGGGCAAACTGGAAGTCGCGGTCCTGCTGACCAACGACGTCAGCGCGAACGACAAGGACTGCGCGCAGCAGCCGTGCGCCGGTCTGCGCACCCAGCTGGAGACCACGTCCGGGGTCAAGACGGTCGTCTACGAGAACCGCGAGAAGGGCTTCGAGCGGTTCAAGCGGATCTTCGAGGCCCAGCCGGAGCTGGTGAAGCTGGCCCGCCCGGAGGCCATCCCGGCCACGTTCCGGGTGAGCCTGGAGGAGCCCGAACGCGCCGACGTGATCGTGCAGGCGTTCACCGGCAAGGCGGGCGTCAAGGCGGTGAACGACCAGGGCGAGTTCCTGGCCAGGCTGTTCGACGTGCTCAACGGCGCGCGGGACGGCGCGCTCGGCCTCGCCGCGTTCCAGGCGCTGGCCGCGTTGCTGCTGATCTCGAACACCATCCAGGTCTCCGCGTTCACCAGACGCACGGAGGTCGGCATCATGCGCCTGGTGGGGGCGACCCGCTGGTACACGCAGCTGCCGTTCCTCATCGAGGCGGTGGTGGCCGGCATCATCGGCGCCATCGCGGGCGTGCTGTGCCTGGTCGGGTTCAAGGCGGTGGCGCTGGACCGGGTGTTCGGCGACCTGTTCAGCTCGGGAATCCTGCCGCCGGTCGGCATGTTGGACATCCTGGTCATCTCGCCGATCCTGCTGGGTGTGGCGATCGTGATCTCGGCGCTCACCGGCTACGTCACGCTGCGCCTGTACGTGCGCCTATGACCGGTGCGCCCATAATGGCTGGCGCGCTCACGTAAGGTTTCGGTCATGGTCAAGGAACGCGGTCAGAAGGTGATCGCGTCGAACCGCAAGGCTCGGCACGACTACACCATCCTCGACACCTACGAAGCGGGTGTCGTGCTCGTCGGCACCGAGGTGAAGAGCCTGCGCATGGGCCGGGCATCCCTTGTGGACGCCTTCGCCCAGGTGGACGACGGCGAGATCTGGCTGCACGCGCTCCACATCCCGGAGTACGTGGCGGGCACCTGGACCAACCACGAGGTGCGGCGCAAGCGCAAGCTGCTGCTGCACCGCAGCGAGATCGAGCGGCTGATCGGCAAGACCAAGGAGAGCGGCCTGTCGCTCATCCCCTTGTCGATGTACTTCAAGGACGGCTACGTCAAGGTCGAGCTGGCGCTCGCGCGCGGCAAGAAGTCCTACGACAAGCGCCAGGACCTGGCCAAGCGGGACGCGCAGCGGGAGATCCAGAAGGCGCACGGCCGGGCGCTGAAGGGCCGGTATTGACGCCCGAAGGGCTGCCCGGCCTAGTCGACGTGCACGTGCACTTCATGCCGCAGCGCGTGCTGGACAAGGTGTGGGCGTTCTTCGACCAGGCGTCGCGGCACTACGGCGTCGAGTGGGGCATCCGGTACCGGCTCCCCGAGGACGAGCGGCTGGCCGTGCTCCGGTCGTTCGGCGTGGTCGGGTTCGCGCCGCTGGTGTACCCGCACAAGCCGGGCATGGGCGAGTGGCTGACCGACTGGGCGCTGGACTTCGGGGCCCGCGTCGACGGCGCGGTGCCCACCGCGACCCTGTACCCGGAGCCGGGCGTCGAGGCGTACGTGGCGCGGGCGCTGGCGGCCGGCGCGCGGTGCTTCAAGGCGCACGTGCAGGTCGGCGGGTACGACCCGCGGGCGCTCGACGGCGCGTGGGGCCTGCTGGCCGAGGCCGGGGTGCCCGTGGTCGTGCACTGCGGGCACGGGCCGCTGCCGGGCGCGCACACCGGGCTGGACGTGTTCGAGGACGTGCTGCGCCGGCACCCGTCGCTGGTGGCGGTGCTGGCGCACGCCGGGATGCCCGAGTACCGGGAAGCGCTGGACCTGGCCGGCCGGTACGCCGGGGTGCACCTGGACACCACGATGGTGGGCGTGCCGTTCACCGAGGCGCGGGCGGCGCTGCCGCGGGACTGGGCGGCCCGGCTGGTCGACCTCGCCGACCGGGTCGTGCTCGGGTCGGACTTCCCGAACATCCCGTACGACTACTCGGTGCAGTTGGCCGCGATCGAGGGGTGGGCCGCCGCCGACGACCGGCTGGGCGAGCCGTTCCTGCGGGCCGTGCTGCACGACAACGGGGCCCGGCTGCTCGGCCTCGCCCCGACCGTCAGCCCAGGTTGAGGTAGGCGAGGACGGCCCGGACGCGGCGGTGCTCGCTGGTGCTCGGCTCCAGGCCGAGCTTGGCGAAGATGTTGCCCACGTGCTTCTCCACCGCGCCGTCGGAGACGACCAGCGCCGCGGCGATGGCGGCGTTCGACAGGCCCTCCGCCATCAGGCCGAGGACCTCGCGCTCGCGCTGCGTGAGCGAGTCGACCGGGTTGCGCCGGGACCGGACCATGAGCTGCGTGATGACCTCGTGGTCGATGCTCGTGCCGCCCCCGGCGACCCGGCGCAGCGCGGCCACGAACTCCGACACGTCCGCCACCCGTTCCTTGAGCAGGTAGCCGACGCCGTTCGCGCCGCCCGCGAGCAGTTCGACCGCGTACCGCTCCTCGACGTACTGCGAGAGCACCAGCACCGGCAGGTCGGGGACGCGCCGGCGGGCCTCGATCGCGGCCCGCAGGCCCTCGTCGGTGAACGTCGGGGGCATCCGCACGTCCACCAGGGCCAGGTCGGGGCGGTGCTCCTCGATCGCGGCGAGCAGGGCGTCGCCGTCCTCCACCGCCGCGACCGTCTCGATGCCCTCGTCGGCCAGCAGGCGCTGCACGCCCATCCGGAGGAGGACGGAGTCCTCCGCGATCACCACGCGCACGGCAGCTCCGTCCGGATCACGGTCGGCCCGCCGACCGGGCTCACCACGACGACCACGCCGTCAATGGTCGCAGCCCGGTCCGCGAGGCCCGCGAGGCCACCACCCGGCCGCACCTCCGCGCCGCCGCGGCCGTTGTCGGTGACCTCCACGACCACGGAGTTCTCGGTGCGGTGGACCTTCACGTGGGCCTGCGTCGCGCCGGAGTGCTTGGCGATGTTCGTCAGCGTCTCGGCGACGGTGAAGTAGGCGGCGCTCTCCACGGCCGTGGGCGGGCGCGGCTCGACGTCCACCTCCACATCGACCGGGATCGGCGAGCGCGCGGCCAGCGACGACAGCGCCGCGTCCAGGCCACGGTCGCCGAGCACCGACGGGTAGATGCCGCGGGCGAGGTCGCGCAGCTCGGAGATGGCGAGCTTGGCGTCGGCGTGCGCCTCGGCGATGAGGTCGCGGGCCGCGTCCGGGTCGGACTCCATCTTGCTGCGCGCCCGGCCGAGGCCCATGGCCACCGCCACCAGCCGCTGCTGCGCGCCGTCGTGCAGGTCGCGCTCGATGCGCCGGCGCTCCGCCTCGGCCGCCTCCACGCCGCGGGCCCGGCTGGCCGACAGCTGCTCCGCCTTGGCCGACAGCTCGCCGTAGCGGGTCGGGCCGAGCAGGGCGCGGGCGAGCGCCGCGTGGCCCCGGGCGAGGGCCTTGAGCAGGCGGTACGCCAGGACGCCGAGGACCAGGCCGAGCGCGCTCACCGGGAGGGCCTTGGCGAACGAGTCGATCAGCCAGACGGTGCCGTCGCTGAACGTGACCTCCCAGGTGGCCGGGAGCCAGTGCAGGTAGAACGGCAGGAGCACGGTGCCCAGCACGACCGACCACAGCGCCACGGTGACGGAGAACTCGAACGCCCCCAGCGGCAGCATGAGCATCCAGTAGGCGTAGTCGCGCCACGTCGCCGGGTCCTTCACGAGGGCCTTCGCCCGCGGGACGGCGCCGTCGGGCAGCGGCCGGTACGGCCGGGGGATGTCCACGCCCAGGGTCGCCCGCAGCCAGGCCCGCTCGGCCGTCGCCGCGCCGCGCGCCAGGACCAGGGTCAGCACGCCCAGCGGCAGGCCGACCCAGATGACGGCGGTGCCGATGCTCACCGACCCCAGCGTCACCAGCAGGACGGACCAGAAGATGCCCGTGACCAGGTTGAGCAGGAAGTACCCGCTGATCCGGCCGATGTCGGGGTTGACCCTCGTCACCATGTTCCCCACTCTCACTCCCCGGTGTACCGGACCAGCATCGCCCGATCGTGTGGCCCGGGACCATCAGGTAGGCCGGTCGGCGCGGGGTGGGGACAGCCCTACCCGGCTAATGGGAATGACACGTCGGCGTGGGGCGTTATGCTGTGCGGAGCAAGACCCACACGACACGGGGGTGAACGGTTTCGACTTTGTGCGTTGATTCAAGGGAAGCGTGCCGGTGCAGGCGAGAGACCACCGCAAGCGTCATCGCAAACCAATAAGCGCCGAGTCTAACGACCAGCGCGCGTTCGCCCTCGCCGCCTGAGGCCAGGAGCGACGCTGTCGGCCCGGGGAAGCCTCCGCTCCGGTCGCCGGCATCAGCCAGGAGGCTCACCACCGTTCCCGGCCACGGGGAACGGTCGGGACACCCACAGTGGCTGGGCTCATCACGGTGACTTGTCCGCGTGATCACCGGGGCCGAGTAGAGATGTAGCGGACTGCGCACGGAGAAGCCTTGATGAGGCGGCAGAGGACCCGGGTTCGATTCCCGGCACCTCCACCACCGCGGCCCTACTCGGACCGTGGTCCGCAAGGACCACGCCGAGTAGGTCGGCGTCGGTAGCAAGATCGAGAGCGGTCTCCTCCTTCGGGAGGGGGCCGCTCTTGGCGTAGAGGGAGGCTCCAGCCTCGACCAGTCCGGCGATGCCGTCGGTCAGGTCATGTCCGGCGATGTTCTCGGCATCGACGTGCAGCTTGGAGAAGATGACCTTGACGACGGCCCGCTTCACGGCATCGCTGCCTCGACGGTAGAAGCCCTGTGGGTCGGACAGGAGCGTGAGGGCGGCGGCGAAGAACTCCCGACCCTGATCTAGCTTGCTCGCTGTGTCGGTGAGCTGGCCTTGGATCTCAGTCCGCTCGCGTTCGATGTCCGCCAGCTTCTTCTTGAGCTTGGCGCGGGGCCAGTCGGGGTCGCCGAGCAGGTCGAGCAACCGGTCCTCTCGCGTGTCCAGCTCGTCCAAGCGGGCACCGAGTCGCTTCTTGAGGTTGCTCATGACGGCTTGCTCTCCGAGGAGGGCTTGGTCGAGCTGGCGACGGACGGTGGACTGGAAGCTGCCGCTGAGGCGCATGGTGCCGAGGTGCCTGTCGACGGCGGCCTCGATGTCTTGGAACTGCTGGCCGCACAGCGCCCGCCAAGAGGATCCAGAGGCTTGCTCGGACGCGAAGACATGGACTTCTCGATCTTCTAGAGACAAGCGCAGGAGGTGGCCCTCGCTCACCCTGGCCACCTCCTGCGGCTTCCGTCTTGCCGTGCTTGTCGAGTGGTCCGCCTTCAGTGCTGCTGGGCGGTCACCGCGGCTTCATCGAGCCACACCACGTGCACATGTCGCACTCCCGCCGACCGGGAGCTGATCTCGAAGAGCGTCCGGGCGCTGTCCGCGCTCTGGGAGTGCAATTGGAAGTCACCTTCGACTGAGTTGACGTCGGCGCGGTCTTCGTAGGCCAGGCCGTAGCCCGCCACGCGGGCGTCCTCGGCCTCGCCGTACTCCTCCACGATGGCGAACAGCCGGGGTGCTTCGGCGACGGCCAACTCGCGCATGAGCCTGGTGAACCCCTCCCTGGTCCACGGCCTGTTCGGGATGATCAGTAGTGCCTGCTTGGCCAGCTCGGTCACGCGCTCTTCCTCTTCTCGAAGCTCTGAACCAGGCCGGCCAGCACGTCGCCGGGCATCAGGCGGTTGCCCGCCTGCTCGGGGGTGACGAGCCAGGTCACCGGGGTGGTCTCCAGTGCGCTCGGCGGCAGGGGCATCGGCATCCCGGCCTCCATGACCCGCGCTTCGTCGCTCAGGAGCACCGAGGGCAGTGGCGGCCGGACGAGGAGGTAGGCGATGGGCATGTTCGGGAAGGCCAGCACCGGCGTCGGCAGCTTCGAGAACCAGGGGTCATCCGCGAGCGCCATGACCAGCGAGTCAGCCACCGCGAACGCCCCCACCTCCGGACCAGTCACCGTGAAGACGTTGGGCTCGTGCAGCCCCGGCGTCGACCACCACTCCGCCACCAGCTCGGCGTCGGTGGTCGCTTCCTCGATCGGACGGAGACAGGGACTGGTGACCGGCTGCTCGGTAGCCGGGTCAGCGAAGTGTCCGCCCTTCCAGACGGCTCCCGGGAGGACGGACCAGCCGAGTTCGGCGTAGCTCAGGGCGGCTTGCAAGGTCGTGGGTGGTGGGTTGTCCGGCGTGCTGGTCGGCACTGCCTTGCCTTTCTGCCGAGTGATCTTCCGTTGGAGTGGAGGCAGGGACGACCTCGAACAGGTCGTCAAACTGCATGGGCGTGAGGGCGACCAATGCCCCGCCGATGAATGCCGGACCGGGACGCAGCTCACCGCTCAACACCCGTGCGACCGTGGAGCGGTTGACGTCCATGGCTTTGGCGAGCGCGTAGTCCGAGTGGAAGCCTGCGAGTCGTGCGGCCTTGGTGAAGACATCGGTACGCCTGCGGATGGTGTGCGGCATGGTGGCCTGGCTTCGCCGTTTCCCCTATGTGGACTTGGGAGTACGTTTGGATGTCATTGCTGGGGCGCTCCCTTGCGGAGAGGTCTTCGTTGGTGGGGCACCCAGCGCCAGGGATCAGCGCGCGACATACCGGCAGATGATGTTGGTCGGGGCAATCCGCCGGTGTGCCCTTCCAGGTGCATCGCCTGGCGCTGGGGCCGAGATCAAGAGTGGAATCCCGGCGGGGCGATCAACAGGGACAAACCCACGCCCAGGTGGGGCCACAGTGGCGCAGGGGTACCCTTGACCAGGCGAAACACCAACCGGATCACCGGCAAGACAATGCCAGGGAGGTCATCCGATGGCGGTACGGCGAATCGGTCTTGCGCGGGCACGGAAAGCGGCCGGGTTTACCCAAGAGTCGTTCGCTGAGGCCATGCACGTCGACCGTTCCACGGTGGTGCGTTGGGAAGCTGGTGAAAGAGAGCCTCTTCCGTACCAACGCCCGAAGCTGGCCCGCCTGCTGAGGATGTCACTCGACAGACTTGATCAGGTACTCGCGGCTGGTGGGCATGGCGAGCCACGTGATCGCCTCGTCCACTCCTTGGAGCAGCCCGGCTCCGTAGACCTCATGACTGTGGCACAGCTGCGGCAGCACGTTCACAACCTCGATGAACGCTACGACCGGGCGCCCTCGACCTCGCTCCTCGCGGAAACAGGCCAGGCGTTGGGGCAGATCACCTTTCTCTCAGCACACGCCAAAGCACACCGTGTCCGCCGAGAGTTGAGCGCGGTCGAGGCTGAGAGTGCGATCTTGATGGGGCAGCTCGTCTGGGACGCCTCGCAGCGTCGTGACCATCGCACCGCTCACCGCTACTTCGACCGAGCCGTCACAGCCGCCAAACGAGTCCGCGACCCTGCGACCGAAGGCTTGGCCTGGTTGCGCAAGAGCTACGTGGCGCTCTACGGCGAGAACGATCCCTCTACTGGGTTGGCGCTGACTCTGCGGGCAGCCGAGACCACTGCGGAGACGAGTCAGGTGCTCAGCGGCCTTGCCACGCTCCACGCCGCCGAGGCCCACGCCATGATGGGACAGTTGACCGACTGCGAGCGGATGCTCGGAGAGGCTGATCGTCGCCTTGAACAGGTCGACGCCGACGATGTGGCGTTCGATCTGTTCTCCCCGACCCACCGCGGGCGACTGACTGGGTCGTGCTACCTCTTCCTCGGCCAGGCAGAGAGAGCCGCACGCATCCTCGACGCCACGGCTGCCGAACTCCGTGAGCGCTCGAAGTCTGCGGCCATCGTGCTCGGCAACCTCAGCCTGGCCCGTCTGCGCCAAGGCCAGGTGGACGAGGCCGCCGGGACGCTGCACGAGGCGATGGACGTGATCGAACTGACCTGGGGCGGGGGCGGGCTCAACATCCTGTTCGATGCCTGCCGCGAGATGCAGCCGTGGCGTCAGGAGCCCGAAGTGCAAGATGTCTACGACCGGGTGATGACGCTGATGGCAACGAAGTAGGAGGGCCGACGTGGCGGACGTCGATCAGGCGAAGCAGGCTGCCCGCGAACGCGTATGGGCACTGCTGGAACGCGAACACGCCGTTCCGCCTGGCGTCCACGGCCGCATCCCCTCCTTCTACGGTGCCGAGGAGGCCGCCGACCGCCTGGCGGAGCTACCCGAGTGGAAGGCTGCGCGGGTGATCAAGGCGGTACCGGATACTGCTCAGCAACCGGTGCGCGCCAGAGCGCTGCGTGAAGGCAAGCTTGTCTACATGGCGGTTCCCAAGCTCGCCGGTGAACGACCCTTCATCGTGCTCGACCCGAAGAAGCTCGACATCACGCCAGAGGAAGCGGCTGTGCGGCATACCGCTGCCCAAGTCGGTCACCACGTGGATGTTGATGCCATGAGTTCCGTCGACCTGATCATCTGCGGCAGCGTGGCGGTGAACCGGCGCGGGGTCCGCCTCGGCAAGGGCGCTGGGTACTCGGACATCGAGGTGGCACTGCTTCAGGAAGCTGGTCTCATTGGGTCAGACACCACGATCGTGACGACAGTGCACGCGCTCCAGGTGGTGGACGACGAGCTGCCCGAGACCGCACACGACTTCAGCGTCGACGTGATCGTGACACCAGAGACGACGCTCCGCTGCCCGGAGCCACGGCGACCGCGGGGACTGCTGTGGGATGAGCTATCGGCGGAGAAGGTCGCGGCTATCCCGGTGTTGGCGGCACGTCAGGGATCACGTAGGTAACGAACCGTAGGCGGTTGTGCCCGTAGGGCTATTTGAGAGCCTCTCGGTGCGTCGCTTCTACGCTCTGTCCTCGACAGTGGTACAAAGCGATATGTCCCAGCTTGATGTCAATCAACCATTCGATCTATTTGGGCAGTTCTGGAAAGCTGGCGAAGAGGAGAAGCGCACACCGGGTCGCTTGTGCCGAACGGTGGACGGTATCCGGATACAGCTATTCGAAGACTTGCGCCCAGGGCCGAGTTGCGATGCAGTGAATCAAGATGAGCAGAACTCGGGCTTCGAAGTAATCGACTCCCCTGAAAAGCATGAACCGCATTCTGGTGGGCGGTTTGAATATCGGCGGAGAAGCTCCACCACCGAGACGGGCCCCCCCCCCCCCCCGGCGGGGCCGGGGGCGTTAAAAAGCGGGCCCGGGGGGCGGTGAACGGGTGAAACCCACAAACATTGTGTGGGGTGGCCC
>NZ_JBHYXZ010000137.1:12550-22128 GCF_042752395.1 Actinosynnema sp. NPDC059335
CACAGCACCACATTGTCGGGGGGGGTGAGATACTCTCGGCGTCAGTCCCCCCCCCCCGCCGCCCCCCCCCCCCCCCCGGGGGGGGGGGCCGTCGTCGTTCAACGGCGGGCCGGCGGGGCGGTCAGCGGGTCCTCCGGCCAGCGGTGCTTGGGGTAGCGCCCGCGCAGTTCGGACCGGACCCGCGGGTATCCGGTCCGCCAGAAGGACGCGAGGTCGCCGGTCACGGCGGTCGGCCGGCCCGCGGGGGACAGCAGGTGCAGCACGACCGGCACCCGGCCGTCGGCCAGGCGCGGCGTCTCGGTCCAGCCGAACACCTCCTGCACCTTCACCGGCAGCACCGGCTCCGGTCCCGAGTAGTCCACTCGGATGCGTGAACCCGAAGGGACCTCCAGCCGGTCCGGCGCGAGGTCGTCGAACCGGACGGCCGCGGGCCACGGCAGCAGCCGCCGCACGACCTCCTCGCCGCTGATGCGCGCCAGGTCGGCCCGCCGCCGGGCGTCGCCCACGTCGACCACGGCGAGCAGCGCCTCGTCGTCCACCGCGGGCCACGGGTCGCCGAGCACCCGGTGCAGGAACGCCATCCGCTCGCGGGTGCGCAGCCCGTCCGCGTCCCACCGCAGCAGGCCCACGCCCTCCGCGCGCAGGCCGGCCAGCAGCGCCCGGCGGATCGCGTCGCGGTCGTGCAGCGGCTTGGCGGACAACGTGATCGCGCCCAGCTTGCGCAGCCGGTTCGCCACGACGTCGCCGTCCCACCGCACGTCGTCCTCGACGGACAGCAGCGACGACGCCGCCGTGACCGCCAGCTCCTCGTCGGCCCGCGCGGCCAGCCGGACGCGACCGTGGGCCCGGCCCGCCTCGCGGTCGGCGACCGCCACCGCGAGCCACTCGGCGTCGGCCAGCCCGCTGCCCGGCGGCAGCTCCACCGCCGTGCCGCCGGCCATCAGGTACACCGGCGACCCGGCCGCACGCCGTCGCGCCAGCCGTTCGGGGTAGGCGAGGGCGACCACCAGCGCCGGGTCGCCGCGACCGTCGCCCTCGACCATCGCGGCCAGCCGGCGGACCTCGCGCGGGTCGGCGTCCCGGGTGGACAGCTCGATCCCGGGGTTCGCGCGGTCGTCGTCCAGCAGGGCCACCACCTCGGCGGCCGTGCGCGCGCCCACGGCCGCCGCGCCGTCCAGCAGCGCCCGCGCCAGGCGGGGGTGCAGGCCGAGGTCGGCCATCCGGCGGCCCCGCTCCGTGGCGCCGTGCCCGTCCAACGCGCCGAGGGCGCGCAGCACCGAGCGGCCGGCGTCGAGCGCGCCCCGCGGCGGCGCGTCCCACCACCCCAGCCCTTCACCGTCCGGCACGCCCCAGCAGGCCAGCTCCAACGCGAGCCGGGTCAGGTCGGCGGTGCGGATCTCCGGCTCCGGGTAGCGCGGCAGCGTGCTGTGCTCGTGCGCGGGCCAGCACCGGTAGACGCGCCCCGGCGCCTCCCGGCCGGCCCGTCCCGCGCGCTGGTCGGCGACCGCCGCGCTGACCCGGACCGTGGCCAGCCCCGACAGCCCGCGCCGGTGGTCCACCCGCGGCACGCGCGCCAGCCCCGAGTCCACCACGGCCCGCACGCCCGGCACGGTCAGGCTCGACTCGGCGATCGCGGTCGCCAGCACCACCCGACGCCGGGAGCCGGGCCGCAGGGCGTCGTCCTGCGCGGACGTGGCGAGGCGGCCGTGCAGCGGCAGCACGTCCACGTCGTCGCCGATCAGCGCCGCGCACCGGCGGATCTCCGCCACGCCGGGCAGGAACGCCAGCACGTCGCCGTCCACTTCGGACAAGGCCCGGCGCACGGCGCGGGCGACGGTGGCCTCCACGCGCTCGCCGCGGGCCGGCGCGACGTGCTCGACGTCCACCGGGAACGTCCGCGCCTCCACCCGGATCACCGGCGCGTCGCCCAGCAGGTGCGCCAGGCGGTCGGCCGCCACGGTCGCGGAGGTCGCCAGCAGCCGCAGGTCCGGCCGCAGCCCGGCGCGGGCGTCGAGGAGCAGCGCCAGCAGCAGGTCCGCGTCCAGGTGCCGCTCGTGGCACTCGTCCAGCAGCACCGTGCCGACGCCCGCCAGCTCCGGGTCGTGCTGCAACCGCCGCACCAGCAGGCCGGACGTGACGACCTCGACCCGGGTGTCCTTCGAGGTCCTGCGGTCGCCGCGCACCGAGTACCCCACGGTCCGCCCCACCGGCTCGCCCAGCAAGCTCGCCATCCGCCCGGCGGCGGCACGGGCGGCCAGCCGGCGCGGCTCGGCCACCACCACGCGGCCCTCCAGCGCCAGCGGCACCAGCGTGGTCTTGCCCGTGCCGGGTGGCGCCACCAGCACCGCCGAGCCGTGCGCGGTCAACGTGCCCGTGATCTCGCCGAGCAGCGGTCGGATCGGCAGGTTCGGCAACTCCACGCCGCCAGTGTGCCAACCTGGGCGCATGGGGAAATGGGGTGTGCTCGGCGCGGCGGTGGCCCTGGCTCGCGCGGCCGTGACGATCAAGGTGTGGCGGGAGGTCGAGCGGCTGCCCGCGCGCCCGGTCGACGGCGGCTCGGTCACCGTGGTGGTGCCCGCGCGCAACGAGGAGCGCACGATCGACCGGTGCCTGGCCGGCCTGCGGAAGCAGGACTACGGGGACCTGCGGATCGTGGTCGTGGACGACGCGTCGACCGACCGCACCGCCGAGGTCGTGCGGCGGCACGCCGACCAGGATCCGCGCGTGCGGCTAATCACGAGCCCGGGGCCGCCGTCCGGCTGGGCGGGCAAGGTGCACGCGCTGCACGTCGGCGCGGCGGACGCCGACACCGACTGGCTGCTGTTCGTGGACGCCGACACCGAGGCCGCGCCCGACCTGGTCGGCAGGCTCGTCGCGGGCGCGCGGCGGGACGACCTCGACCTCGTGTCGACGTCCGGGCGGGGCACCCGGCCGAGCGCCGGGTGGTGGCTGCTGCTGGCGCCGGTGAACCAGCTGCTGTTCGAGACGACCACGGTCGACGGGCGGCGCGGCATGGCGTTGGCGGTCGGCCACTGCATCCTGGTCCGTCGGGCGGCGTGCGAACGGGCGGGCGGTTGGGCGGCGATCGCCGGGTCGCGCGCGGACGACGTGGGCTTCGCCACCCTGGTCCGCGACTCCGGCGGCCGCACGCGGTACGTGGACGGCGCGGACTCGCTGACCACGTCCGGGTTGGACACGTTCGGCGCCACGTGGGCGTCGATGCGCAAGAGCATGGTCGCCGGCACGTCGCTGTACGCGAAGGGGCCCGCGAGCGCGTTCCTGTCGCTGGCGTCCACCGGGCTCGCGCACATCGCGTACGGGGCCGTGCCGGTGGTGGCGGCGTTGCGCGGGTCGAAGCCGGGGCTGCTGGCGTGGCTGGCGCAGTCGGCGGCCGAGTACGCGTTCCTGGAGCGGGCCCGGCAGCCGCGGGCCGCGGCCGTGCTCGCGCCCGCGGCCTACGTCACGTTCGGAGCGCTGTCGCTGGAGTCGGCGTGGCGGGCGTTGCGCGGCACGACGACGTGGAAGGGCCGGGACGTGCGAGGCTGAGGTCGTGGTCGACCCGCTGCGCGATCCCGACGACCCCGACCTGCTCGACCCGTACCGGGCCCGTGAGCTGGCCGGGCTGGTGGAGGCCGCCCGGCTGGCCGCCGGCGCCGTCCGGTACGGCAAGGTCGGCCGGGTCGGGGTGGCGCAGGTCGTGGTGAACCGCGACAACCCGCTGCCCGGCGGCAACCACGCGTGCGCGGTGTACGGGTCGTCGGCCGAGGTCGCGGGCACGCTCATGCGGTTGGAGCAGACGTTCGCCGACGTGGGGCGGGCCGAGGCGGTGCTGTACGCGTCGCCGACCACGGTGGCCGAGATCGAGGGCATCGCCGACGACACCGGGTGGCACGCGGTGGAGGAGGCGTTGGCCGTTGTGCACCGGGGCGAGGTGGCGCGGTCGTCGCTGGTGCGGCCGGCGCGGGACACCGACCTGCCGGGCATCGCCGAGCTGCTGGCCGACGACCTGGGCGTGGACGGGCCGCGGCTGCTGCGGCACCTCGGTCAGCGCCTGGACGACCCGCGGTGCGTGTTCGTCGTGGTGGACGACGGTGACCGGATCGGGGGATTCGCGTCCGGGTTCACCGAGCGCCGGGTGGGTCTGGTGGAGCACGCGGTCGTGCGGCCGGCGCGTCGTCGGCGGGGGCTGGGTCGGGCTTTGGTGCGGGATGCGGTGGCGGCGTTGCGGGAGGCAGGGGCGTTGCTGGTGGCCGGGCACGTGGCCGAGGGCGGCGCGGGGGAGCGGTTCGTGGAGGCGTGCGGGTTCGACGTCTGCTACCCCGTGACCGCGTACGCGCGCAGGGTCGACGAACTGCTCGATTGAGTATTTAGTTGCCGCACCGCATATCCTTAGCACAGCTAACGGTGAGCGGAAGGGGCGTGCGGTGCTGGGGACCGACGGGCGAGGCTCGGAGAAGACGGCCAAGCCCCGGCTACCCGGCGAGGTGTGGGTCCTCGTCGTGGCGAGCTTCATCATCGCCCTCGGGTTCGGGATCGTCGCGCCGGTCCTGCCCGCGTACGCCAAGAGCTTCGACGTCGGCACGTTCGCCGTGTCCGCCGTGGTCAGCTCGTTCGCGCTGGTCAGGCTGCTGTTCGCGCCGATGAGCGGCCGGCTCGTCAACCGGTTCGGCGAGACCTGGGTCTACATCGTCGGCATCCTCATCGTCGCGGTCGGCACCGGCGCGTGCGGCTTCGCCACCGCGTACTGGCAGCTCATCGTGTTCCGGGCGTTCGCGGGCGTCGGGTCGACCATGTTCACCGTCGCCGCCGTCGGCCTGCTGATCCGCATCACGCCCGCCCCGATGCGCGGCCGGGCGTCCGGGCTGTGGGCCACCGGGTTTCTGCTGGGCAACATCGGCGGCCCGATCGTCGGCGCGCTGCTGGTCGAGATCTCCATCCAGGTGCCGTTCGTGACCTACGCGGCGGCGTTGGTGGTGGCCGCACTCGTGGTCTGGTGGTTCCTGCGCCGGTCCACGCTCGCCGCGCTGGACAACTCGACCGAGCAGGTCACGATGTCCGTGCGCACGGCCGTGCGGCGGTCGGCCTACCGGGCGGCGCTGGCCTCGGGGTTCGCCAACGGCTGGGCGGTGTTCGGCGTGCGGATCTCGCTGGTGCCGCTGTTCGTGGTGGAGGCGCTGCGCAGCACGCCCGCCGTCGCCGGCATCTCGCTGTCGGTGTTCGCCGCGGGCAACGCCGCGGTGCTCATGATCTCGGGCAAGCTGGCCGACAGCATCGGCCGCAAGCCGGTGGCCATCGCGGGGCTCGCGGTGTCCGCGATCGGCACCGTGTGGCTCGGGTACAGCGGGAACGTGCCCATGTTCATGGTCGCGTCCCTCGTCGCGGGCGTCGGAGCGGGACTGCTCAACCCGCCGCAGAACGCCGTCGTGGCCGACGTGATCGGGGCGAAGGCCAAGGGCGGGCCGGTGCTGGCGGCGTTCCAGATGGTCGCCGACTGCGGCGCCATCGTCGGACCGCTGCTGGCCGGCGTGCTGGCGGACCGGTTCTCCTACGGCGCGGCGTTCGCCGTGACCGGCGCGATGGCCGCGCTGGCGCTGGTGTTCTGGCTGTTCGCGCCCGAGACGCTGCCCAAGGCCGACGAGACCCACGTGGCGGCGGACGTGGCCGGCGAGTCCGGCCGGCTGGACGAGGGGCCGGAGGTGCCCGTCGGCGAGCGCGTGGCGGGCCGGCCCCGCCAGCCGGACGCCTGACCACTCAGGTTCCGCTCAGCATCGCTCGGTAGCCTGCGGGCGGGTGTGACCGGGAGGGCAGTGCGGTGGGTGGCGCGGAGCGCAACGCTCGGAAGAAGAAGCAGCAGCAGTTGGCGGCCAAGTCGGTCGCGACGGCGCGTGGCACGTCGAACGACCGCAACCGGATCGTCATCGGCGTCGTGGTCGTCGTCGTGCTGGCCGCCGTGGTGGTCGGCGGCGTGCTCTGGAGCCGTTCCGACGCCAAGCCGTCGTTGGCCGACCTGCCGCCGGTCACCGGCGTGTCCGCGCCGATCGAGCGCGACGGCGGCGCGGTCGTGGTCGGCCGGGACGACGCGAAGGTCACCCTGGACCTCTACGAGGACTTCCTGTGCCCCGCGTGCGGCAACTTCAAGAAGACCTACGGCGAGCAGATCAAGCAGGAGATCGAAGCCGGCAAGCTCCGCGTGCGCTACCACGTCCTGCCGTTCCTGAACCGCTACTCGGACCCCGAGGGGTACTCCCGCGACTCGGCCAACGCGGCCCTGTGCGCGGCCGACGCCGGCAAGTTCTGGGAGTACCACGAGACGCTGTTCCTGCGGCAGCCCGAGGAAGGCGGGCCGGGGTACACCAAGGCGGAGCTGGCGAAGCTCGGCGCGGACCTCGGGATCACCGGTGACGCGTTCCAGCAGTGCGTGGACGGCGGTGCCCACGAGCAGGACGCGCAGGCCGGGCTGGACGCCGTGAAGGCGACCGGGAACTTCGGCGGCACGCCGACGGTGATGAAGGACGGCCAGGTCGTCGACTGGGACGACCGCGACTGGCTGACCACCCTGCTGAAGTAGCCCGACACCGCGCCCACCAGGGCAAACGCGTTGGGGTACCCCCCGATTTCGTCGGGGTGGGGGCGGTGTTGTACGGTATTGCCACACGAGAACGGCGGCCCCAACCGCCGGGAAACGTGCAGGCAAGGGGCTGTGGCGCAGCTGGTAGCGCATCACACTGGCAGTGTGAGGGTCAGGGGTTCGAGTCCCCTCAGCTCCACAAGTTAATAGCTTGACTGATTCGCCCGCTGACCTGCGGTAATGCAGGTGGCGGGCGATCTTGCTTTTGTGTCCGTTGTGGACTGGGCCTGCCGAGCTGGAGCAAATCCGGAGCAGGCGGTCGCTCCGCACCAAATGTTGTCAGCCGTGTGCTCCAGGTCTCACTAACCCGGCTGGGTGGATCCTCCTGGCGACTTTTCGGTGCCGCTTCTTCGTTTCGAGGTGGCGGTTGATGCCTGCTGCTACATTGCGGCACGGGATGGTCGCAGGGGGTGACGAAATGGGGACTCCTGGTAAGGGCTATGCGCTGGACCCAGGTGAGTTCGAGCAGCTGAAGGTCAGTCTCAGAGCGGCTGGGGAGGCGCTGGGGCTACGGGACTTCCGCACCAAGGCCAGTCTCGAGGGCGGCATGACGGTGCAGTCCGTGAGCCCGCACGAGAACATCGAGGAGACCGTCGACGGGGTGATCCGGGCGTTGACGAAGTTCGTCGACCAGGACTACGCCCGGACCAGCCAGGCCGTGCAGGACTTCATCAACCAGGTCCACACCACGATCGAGACGGCGATCGACGGCGTCCACCGGACGCAGCAGGAGTACGTGGGGGCCGAGAAGCTCATCGGTGAGGGGATGCGCCGGGTCTACCCGGAGTGACCAGGGGGAGGGGCACGTGGGCTTTCTTCAGACCGTGATCACGGATTCGTTGCTGTCGGACGCGGGGGAGATCGACGGGTTCGCCGCCCGGCACGCCCCCGGCCTGCCGTCCATCGAGTCCACATTGAGGGTCATCAGGGACATCGACCCGGAGTCGTTCCGCCGGATCGGGCGGGACGTGTGGGGCACCGGGCAGTCCGACGGCGCGGACCAACTGGGCCAGGCGATCGACGGCTGCGTCAGGGGCCTGGAGACGGCGGCCAACCAGGCTTCGGCGTGGACCGGTGAGGCGAGCAACGCCTACACCGAGCGCATCAACCGGATGAAGCAGGCGCTGGGCGAGATGCGCAAGCCCGCCCACGACGTCGGCCAGGCGCTGGTCGACATCGCCGACGGCTTCGAGTTCAAGGCCTCGGACATGTGGAACAACATCTGGAGCGCCATCGGGTTCGCGCTCGGCGTCATCGGTGTCATCGCGGGCATCATCGTCGGTCTGACCGGGATCGGCGCCGTCGTGGGGCTGATCCTGGGCATCCTCGGCGTCCTGGCGGGCCTGGCCGCGTGGTGGCACTCGCAGAAGTTCAAGGCCGACGAGCAGATCGCCAAGTGCGCCGAGGCGTCCGCGGACGCCGCCAAGGCGATGGAGTCGCTGGGCAAGCTCCAGCCCTAGGAGGGGACGTGGATCCGCAGGAGATGGTCGCGCAGGCGCAGGAACGTTTCGCCAGGATCAGGCGCGACCCGGAGAAGGTGCTGTTCAGCCAGTACAAGGGTGTGTCGCCCAGCGGTGCGGTCACGGTGTGGGTGGACATGATGGGCAAGCTCGTCCGCGTGCACATCGCGCCGAACACGCTTTATGAGGGTGGAGAACCCTGGTTGGCCGAGGAGGTCATGGCGGCGCACGAGGCGGCCAAGCGGGCCGCCGAGGTGCTCGACTTCAGCATGGCCGACCTCGCGCGTGAACTCGACGACGCACTGACGTTGAAGCAGCACGTCACCGCTGCTCCCGAGACGCCGCCGGTCGACCGACGCCGCACCACACCTCGCCCTGACGACGACGAGTGGTTCGAGAACCGGAGTCACCTGCGCTGACATGTCACGACCACTCCTGAACGACCGCGGCCTCGCCGTGTCGTGCGCACTGGTCTTCGCGATCCTCTTGGGGGTCGCGGCACTCGGCTTCGCCCAGATCGCGTCGACCTACCAGTGGTGCGGCCGCGATGCGGCGGGGCAACTGGCGTCGGTTGAGGCGGTGGCCGAGCTGCGTCTCAACGCAACACCGGCCGTTGTATGTCGAAGCGGTGAGGTGACCGTGGAGTTGCCGATCGCACCGGCTGTCGCCGGCGTGGTGTTCGCGGTGATCGGCATGGTGCTCAGCCTCGTCACGGTCGTCATCACCGCACGGCGTGTTCGTGCTGCCCAACGGCGTTGACAGGGTAAGGACCGCAGATCGACCTTGAATCCGCCACGCCGGCCGATGTCCCGAGACGACGGAGTGGTCTCGGCACCATGGTTGGCGATCAACCTGGCCCAGGGAGATCGCTGTGATCGTGTCCTCGGTGATGACTGACCATCCCTCCTGGCTGTCGGCAGGCGCAACCGCCTATCGCGCCGTCCGTTCCGGAAGCTCCACCTGGGTATCGACCTGCACGCCCACGAAGACCGGTGCCACCCGGACGGAGGCACACCCGGTGCGGGGCGAAGGAGACGCTCCCGTGCTCGACGTCATCGACCCGGGCAGGCTGACCGGTGCAGATGAGGTGGTGGACGTGCTGCGCGCTGCCGGCACGGTGGGACGCTGGCGCAACCCGGACCTGTGGGATGCCCTGGCGACGTCGATCGTCCGGCAGGTGATCCGGGCGGGTCAGGCGCGCAAGCTCTACGGACGTTCTGCCAGGCACACGGCGAGGAAGTCCGCACGCCTCACGGGCCGGCGTGGCTATTCCCGACACCGGAAGCCGTTCTCGCACTCCCGGACGATGAGTTCACCGCCCTGGGGATGGCCTTCAAGCGCCGTCCGCTGAAAGCCGCCGCCGAGGCGGTGCTGGAGTTCGGCGCGAAGTGGGTCTGAGCTTCCCCCGGTAGCCCGGTGGCTTTCCAGGCATGGTCCGATAGGGCCTGAAGGGAGTCGTCCGTGGCACCACCGAAGAAGTACCCCGACGA
>NZ_JBHYXZ010000138.1:0-22035 GCF_042752395.1 Actinosynnema sp. NPDC059335
TGTTCCTGATCACTCGAATGCACGGCCCCCGCTTCGGTAGCGTCGAAGGTCACAGGGAGGAAGTCAAGTCCAGGGGGGACCATGACGGCCGGCCGCTTGATTCTCGACGACGGGGAACTGTCCTACCTCGGGCAGGGCGAGGGGCCGCCGGTCGTGCTGCTGCACGGCGGCGCGCTCGGCGGCGTCACCTGGGAGCGCCAGTTCGACCTGCTGGCCCGCGACCACGCGGTGGTCCGGTACGACGCGCGGGGTCACGGGGAGTCCTCGCCGCCGACCGGCCCGTTCGCCCACCACGAGGACCTGAGGGCGGTGCTGGACGGGCTGGGGCTGGACCGGGCGACGCTGGTCGGCCTGTCGCTGGGCGCGCGCACCGCCGTCGACTTCGCGCTCACCCACCCCGACCGGGTGGCCGACCTCGTGCTGGTCGGTCCCGGCGTCAGCGGGATGGCGTTCGCGGACCCGTTCATCCTCGACCAGGCGGCCCGCCTGCGCGCCTCGACCACGGCGGACGAGGTCGCGGAGTGCCTGCTGCGGATGTGGGTGGACGGTCCGCACCGGTCGCCGGACGAGGTGGACCCGCGGGTGCGGGAGCTGTGCCGCGCGCTGGCCGTCCACGCCGTGTCGCGCGGCGCGTTCGCCCGGCCGGCGGACGAGGTGGGTGCGATCGACCGGGTGGCCGAGCTGCGGGCGCGCACGCTGGTGGTCGTCGGCGACCTCGACTCGTCCGACATCCACGCGGTCGCCGACCTGCTGCACCGCTCGGTGCCCGGCGCGGTGAAGGTCGTGGTGGCGGGCGCCGGTCACGTGGTCAACCTCGACCGCCCGGACGAGTTCGACCGCGCCCTGCTGCGGTTCCTCAGCGCGTCGCGATGAACGGCGGTTTCCACCGGGCGGTGCTCGAACGGGCCGACGCCGCCGTGCTCGTGGTGGACCCGGGTGACCTGGGCGTCCGGTGGGCGTCGCCGGCGGCCCTGCGGCTGTTCGGCTGCTCGTCCGGCCTGCTGCCGGACCTGGTGGCGCCCGGCGACGCGGCGGCGGTCGGGACGTTCCTGCACGCCGCGGGCCGCACGGGCGCGTCGCGGCTGTCGTGCGCGGTGCCGGTGGAGGGGTCGGCGCACCGGCGGGTGGACCTGATCGCCCGCGACCTGAGCGACGACCCGGACGTGCGCGGCCTGGTGGTGGTCGCGCTGGACGTCACCGGCTGGGCGGAGACGGCCGACGAGCTGGGCAGCAGGCTCAACACCGACGCGTTGACGGGCCTGGCCAACCGCACCGGGTTCCTGCCGCGGCTGGAGCAGGCCGTGCGCGGCGGGCACGGACCGGTGCTGGTGTTCCTCGACCTCGACCAGTTCAAGGACGTCAACGACCGGCACGGGCACGCCGCGGGCGACCACGTGCTGCGCCTGGTCGGGGCACGGCTGGCCGCCGTCGTGGCCGGCCGCGGCACGGCGGCCCGGCTGGGCGGCGACGAGTTCGCCGTGCTGCTGGACGAGCTGGACGAGCGGCAGGCCGTCGCCGCGGCGCACGAGATCCTGGCCGTGATCGCCATGCCGGTCGTGCTGGACGAGGCCGTGGTCCGGGTGTCGGTGTCGGCGGGCATCACGTTCGTCCGACCCGGCCACGGCGCGGAGGACCTGGTGCACCAGGCGGACCTCGCGATGTACCGGGCGAAGACGATCGGGCCGGTGGGCGTCGCGGTCTACGACGAGGACCTGGAGGACTGGGCGCTGGCCCGCAAGCACCAGGTCGACCGGCTCGCCGAACGGCTGGAGGAGCTGCGCGCGGAGAACCGGGCGCTGACCGAGGCGGCGACGGTGGACCAGCGCACCGGCCTGCCGAACCCGGCCACGTTCGACGCCGACCACGCCCGCCGCAACCGCGTCGGCGAGCCGTACAGCCTGCTGCTGGTCGACATCGACCGCTTCCACAGCTACAACACCCTCTACCGCTACCTGGCCGGGCACGAGACGCTGCGCCTGGTCGGCGAGGCGATCAACGCCACGGCCCGCGCCGGGGACCGCGCGTACCGGTACGGGGGCGAGGAGTTCACCGTGCTGCTGCCGGACACGCCGCTGGCCGGCGCGCTGGCGCTGGGCGAGCGGATCCGGCAGGCGGTGGAGCGGCTCGGCATCGAGCACCGGGGCAACCCGGGCGGCGTGGTGACGGTGTCGATCGGCGCGGTGGAGGTCCTGCCGGGCGCCACCGTCACCGACGCCGTGGAGGAGGCCAGCGTGGCCGTGCTCCAGGCGAAGGACGCGGGCCGCAACCGCGTCGTGGGCCGCCGCGCGGGCGGCTAGCGGCCGGTGGCGGAGGGGGCCGCCTTCCTCAAGCCCGCGTGGGTCGAGCTGCGCGGCGACGGCCAACTGCTCTTGCTGCGCCCGTCCGACGGGCCGACGGCCTGGCTGATCAACCCGGGGGCCGGCGCGGACGTGACGGTCGGCGCGACGGTCCGGGACCTGCTGCCGACCATGACCCGGCGGCTCCCGCCGGACGTCCCGCCGGTGAGCGTCGGCGGCGATCGGGCGGTGCTGGACCACTGGCTCACCCGCGCGGCGCTATGGCTCGGCCGTTCGGCCGATGTGATAACTACGCACAGTAGATAATCGGCAGGGATGGATTGCGAATCAATGAATTAAGCTGGGCCGATCTGGTGAATGCCATCACGCTGAGTTAGTAAGAGTGGCGTGGACCACGACTCGATGCAGCACTTCTCCGACGGCCTCTCCACCCCGGTGTTCGCCTTCGTCGTCTCCGTTATCGGCTCCCTCATCGGCCTCGCCTGCATGGCGCGTGCCCGGGCCGAGCCCGCCCGCGCCGCCAAGACCCGGTGGACCCTGCTGGGCGCGCTCGCCATCGGGGGCATCGGCATCTGGCTGATGCACTTCATCGCCATGCTCGGCTTCGACGTCCCGGACGCCACGATCAAGTACTCCGTGCCGGTGACCGCGCTGTCGGCCGTGGTCGCGATCGTCGTGGTGGGGATCGGGTTGTCCCTGGTCACGCTCATCCGGTTCACCAGGATGCGGCTGCTCCTCGCGGGCGCGCTGGCCGGGCTCGGGGTGGCGGGCATGCACTACCTGGGCATGTCCGCCATCCGGTTCAAGGGCGAGGTCTCCTACGACCCGGCGCTGGTCGCGCTGTCGTTCCTGATCGCGGTGGTCGCGGCGACCGCGGCGTTCTGGTTCACCCTGGTCGTCACGACGACGCCGGCCAGGCTCGCGGCCGGCGTGATCATGGGCGTGGCGGTCACCGGCATGCACTACACCGGCATGGCCGCGGTGCGGGTCAGGACCGACCCGACGATCGCCGCGCCGCAGGGCACGACGGCGTTCGACCTGGTGTTCCCCGTGTTCGTGACGAGCGCGCTCGTCGTGGCGGTGCTGCTGTGGATGCTGTTCACCGACGACGACGCGCTGGGGGAGACCGCCTGACCCGCGACTACCGTGGTCCCGTGACGTCCTGGGCGGCGGTGGTGCTGGCGGGCGGTCGGGGCAGCCGGCTGGGCGGCGTGGACAAGGCGTCGGTCGTGGTCGACGGCCGCACCCTGCTCGACCACGTGCTGGCCGCGGTCGCGTCCGCGCGGCAGACCGTCGTCGTCGGACCCCGCCGGGCCGACGCGCCCGACCTGCCCGGCGTGGGCTGGACGCGCGAGGACCCGCCCGGCGGCGGACCGGTCGCGGGGCTGGCCGCGGGCCTCGCCCACGTCACGACCGACCTGGTGGTGGTGCTCGCGGTGGACCAGCCGGGCATCACCGCGTCCACCGTGGACCGCCTGCTCGCCGCCGTGGCCGACACCGGCGCGGTGCTCGTGGACGAGGACGGGCGGGCGCAGTGGCTCGCCGGCGCGTGGCGGGCCGGTGCGCTGCGCCGGGCGCTGCCCGCCGACCCGCGCGACGTCTCGGCGCGGTCGGTCCTGGGGCCGCTCGACCCGACGCCCGTGATCGCCCGACCGGGTGAAGCGCGGGACGTGGACACCCCCCGCGACCTCGCGCCGTGACCGGTTCCGCCGCGGTCGCCGCCGGGCCGGGCGAAGATCCGGCCCGACGGGCGTGAGCTGCGCCGCTGCCCGATACCGCACACCCGGACCCCTTCACAAGAGCCACACCGTCGGCAGGGGAGACTGACCACCGTCGTACAACCCTGTCGAGGAGGACCTGTTGTCCGAGCCCGCCGCCGAGGCGACCCACACGCCGGCTCGTGACGCCCAGTTGCTCGAACGCACCGTGTTCGAGGTCAAGCGGGTGATCGTGGGCCAGGACCGGTTGGTCGAGCGGATGCTCGTCGGCCTGCTGGCCAAGGGCCACCTGCTGCTGGAAGGCGTGCCCGGCGTGGCCAAGACGCTGGCCGTGGAGACGTTCGCCAACGTCGTGGGCGGCTCGTTCTCGCGCGTCCAGTTCACCCCCGACCTGGTGCCCGCCGACATCCTCGGCACCCGCATCTACCGCCAGGGCAGCGAGAGCTTCGACGTCGAGCTGGGCCCCGTGGTGGCCAACTTCGTCCTCGCCGACGAGATCAACCGCGCGCCCGCGAAGGTGCAGTCGGCCATGCTCGAGGTGATGGCCGAGCGGCACGTGTCCATCGGCGGCAAGACGTTCCCGATGCCCACCCCGTTCCTGGTGCTGGCCACCCAGAACCCGATCGAGAACGAGGGCGTGTACCCCCTGCCCGAGGCGCAGCGCGACCGGTTCCTGTTCAAGATCCAGGTCGAGTACCCGACGGCCGAGGAGGAGCGGGAGATCGTCTACCGGATGGGCGTGGAGCCGCCGGTGCCCAACCAGGTCCTCGGCCCGGACGAGCTGGTCCGCCTCCAGGGCGTGGCCTCCCGGGTGTTCGTGCACCACGCGCTCGTCGACTACGTGGTGCGGCTGGTCATCGCGACCCGCGCGCCCAAGGAGCACCAGCTCACCGACGTGGCCGGCTGGGTCGCCTACGGCGCGTCGCCGCGCGCCAGCCTCGGCATCATCGCCGCCGCCCGCGCCCTCGCGCTCGTGCGCGGCCGCGACTACGTGCTGCCCCAGGACATCGTGGACGTGGTGCCGGACGTGCTGCGGCACCGCCTCGTGCTGTCCTACGACGCGCTCGCCGACGGCGTCCCGCTGGACCACATCATCACCCGCGTGCTCCAGACCGTGCCGCTGCCGCAGGTCTCCGCCCGTCCGCAGACGCCGCAGCCCGCGGGCAGGCCGTGACCGAGCCGACCCCGACGACCGCCGGGCGGCCGAGCTGGGCGCCGCCGGTGCTGCACGGCGGCCGGATGGAGGCCGCGCTGCGCACGCTGGAGCTGGAGGTGCGCCGCCGGCTGGACGGCCTGTTGCAGGGCAACCACCTGGGTCTCGTGCCCGGACCGGGCTCCGAACCCGGCGAGGCGCGGCCCTACCAGCCCGGTGACGACGTGCGGCGGATGGACTGGGCGGTCACCGCGCGGACCACCGTGCCGCACATCCGCGAGACCGTCGCCGACCGCGAGCTGGAGACGTGGCTCGCGATCGACCTGTCGCCGAGCCTCGACTTCGGCACGGCGGCGTGCGAGAAGCGCGACCTGGTCGTGGCCGCGACCGCCGCGGTGGCGCACCTGACCCGCGGCGGCGGCAACCGGATCGGCGCGCTGGTCTCCACCGGCGACCGGCTCGTCCGCGTGCCCGCGCGCGGGGGCCTGGCGCACTCGCGCGGCCTGATCCGCAAGGTCGCCGAGACGCCGCGCGCGCCCGAGGGCACCCGCGGCTCGCTGGCCGAGGTGGTCGAGCAGCTGCGCCGCCCGCCGCGCCGCCGCGGCCTGGTCGTGGTGATCTCGGACTTCCTCGGCGCGACCGACTGGCAGCGCCCGCTGCGCGCGTTGTCCGCCCGGCACGACCTGGTGGCCGTCGAGGTGATCGACCCGCGCGACATCGACCTCCCCGACGTGGGCACGGTCGTGCTGGCCGACCCCGAGTCGGGCCGGCAGCGCGAGGTGGTCGCGTCGCCGCTGCTGCGCCGCGAGTTCGCCGCGGCGGCGGCCGAGCACCGGGCGGAGGTGGCCGCCGGGTTGCGCCGGGCCGGGGCCGGGCACCTGGTGCTGCGCACCGACTCGGACTGGATCGCCGACACCGTGCGGTTCGTCGTGGCGCGCAAGCGCCGCTGGTCGGGAGGTGTGGCCTGATGAGCCTGTCCGGGTTCACCGCGCCGTGGTGGTTCCTGCTGCTCGTCGCCGTGGCGGCGCTGGTCGCGTGCTACGTCGTGCTGCAACGCGTGCTGCGCAAGCGGACGCTGCGGTTCGCCAACCTGCCGATGCTGGAGAAGGTCGCGCCCAAGCGCCCCGGCTGGTACCGGCACGCGCCGGCGGCGTTGCTGATGGTCGCGTTCATCGCGCTGACCGTGGCGCTGGCCGGGCCGACCGCCGAGCAGAAGGTGCCGCGCAACCGCGCCACCGTGATGCTGGTGATCGACACGTCGCTGTCGATGAAGGCCACCGACGTCAAGCCGTCCCGGCTGGAGGCCGCGCAGGTGGCCGCCAAGTCGTTCGCCGAGGGGCTGACGCCCGGCATCAACCTGGGGCTGATCTCGTTCGCCGGGTCGGCCACCGTGATGGTCGCGCCGACCACCGACCGCGGCGCGGTCACGCAGAGCATCGACGGGCTGAAGCTGGCCCAGTCGACCGCGACGGGTGACGCGATCGTGGCGGCGCTGGCCGCGATCGACTCGTTCGGCAAGGTGGTCAGCGGCGCGGACGGGCCGCCGCCCGCGCGGGTCGTGCTGATGACCGACGGCAAGGAGACGGTGGGCACGCGGGACGCGTTCGACGCGGCCGAGGACGCGAAGAAGGCGGGCGTGCCGATCTCCACGATCTCGTTCGGCACCGAGGAGGGCGTGGTCGAGATCGAGGGGCGTCGGCAGGACGTGCCGGTGGACGACGACTCGATGAAGGAGATCGCGAAGCTGTCCGGCGGCGAGTTCTTCAAGGCCGCGAGCGCCGAGGAGCTGCGCCGGGTGTACGACACGCTCGGCGAGCAGATCGGGTACGAGAAGAAGCAGGCCGACGCGTCGCGGCCGTGGGTGGCGGTGGGCACCGTGCTGGGGATGCTCGCCGTGGCGGGCGCGCTGCTCTTCGGGCAACGTCTGCCGTGAACGGGCAGTATGTCGCCCGTGGTGGTGGCGGAGCACTGGCGGGAGATGGTCGACTGGTCCGTGGCGCTGCTGCGCCGCGGCACCGGCGAGGGCGTGCCGGAGTGGAACCGGCGGGTGCTCGCGTCCGGCGTGGACAACGAGCGTGACCTGCGGGTCTGGCTGCGGGAGCAGGGCGTCACGGGGTACCCGCAGATGCTGCTGGTGATGGAGCGGTTCGGGTACCCCGAGTTCATGGACCCGCGGTCGGACTGGGCGTCGGCCGGCGTGGTGGACGCCCAGTACGCCGACCGTCCCGAGCTGCGCCCCATCCTCGACCGGGTGCTGGCCGAGGCGGCGTTGCTGGGGCCGATGCGCGTCCAGGCGCGGAAGACGCACGTGGCGCTGCTCACGCCCCGGCGGACGTTCGCCGTCGTGAAGCCGACCACGCGGACCCGCGTCGACCTGGGCCTGCGCCTGCCGCCCCACCCGCCGGCGGGCCGTCCGGGAGCCGTCACCGTGCGCATCGCCATCGCCAGCGCCGACGACGTGGACGACACCACCCTGGACCACCTGCGCACCGCCTACACCGCCAACACCTGACCCGTGAGTCGAACCTCCAGTACCCGCGTGTCCCACGTTCGCGTCCACCGTGTCCTACGTTCGGGCACCCCGAGTTGAACGCTCGGAACAGCCCCGGCCGTCCTGAGCGTTGAATTCGGGGTACCGGAACGTAGGACACGGTCGTTCTGGACGTAGGACACGCGGGTGGGTCAGCCGTGCAGGGTGCGGTAGGTGGCGGCGGCGCCGGGGTGCAGGGGGAGGCCGGCGGTGCCGATCAGGCTGCGGACGTCGAGGAACTGGGTGCCCAGCGCCTGCTCCGGGACCAGGGCGGCGGCACGGGAGACCAACGTCCGCGTCACGGCGGCGGCCACGTCGTCCGGCAACGACGCCCGGCACACCAGCAGGTTCGCCACCCCGATGGTCGGCACCTCGCGCGTCGCGCCGTACACCCCGACCGGCACCGACACCTGCTCGTACACCGAACCGTGCGCCGCCCGCAGCCCCGGCACCAGGTCGGCCAGCGGCAGCAGCCGGATCCCCGGCGACGCGGCCAGCTTCGGCGTCGGCACGCCACCCGACCACAGCAACGCGTCGACCCGGCCCTCCGCCAACGCGCCCACCGCGTCACCCAGCCGCAGGTGCTCCACCCGGACGGACCCGCGCAGCCCCAGCGCCACCAGCATCCGCTCCCCGGACAACGACGCGCCGGACCCCTCCGCGCCCAGCGACACCGCCCGCCCGGCGAGGTCGGCGGGCGCCCGCGCCGGGTCGTCCTCGCGCACCACGAGCTGCAGGTAGTTCTCGTACACCCGGCCCAGCGCCCGCAGCTCCAACCCCGGGTCGGCCACGCGCGCGGAGTCGGCCAGGGTCAACGCCACCTGCGCCCCGCCCGACGCCAGCAACGCCAGGTTCGCCAGGCTGCCCTCGGTCTCCAGCACCCGCCCCCGCACGTCCGACAGTTGCGCCGCGAGCAGGGTGGCGAAGTCGAAGTACATGCCCCCGCGCTCACCGGCGGCGATCGCCACCTCCCCGGACGGCCCGCCGGGCGCGCACCCGGCCGCCACCAGACCCAGCAGGAACACCCGCCGGTTCACAGCGCCGGCTCCAACGGCAGCGCCACCCGGGCGGTGAACCCCTCGCCCGGAGCGGACGACAGGGTCAGCACCCCCTGCCGGGCCTTCACGAGCTGGTCCGCGATCGCGAGCCCCAACCCGGTGCCGGGCTGCCCGGACGCCCCGCGCCAGAACCTCGACGTGGCCAACGCCAGCTCCTCCCCGGTCAACCCCGGACCGTCGTCGCGCACCTCGACCCACCCGACCCCCGCCGCACGGTCCGCGCCCAGCGACACCCGCACCGCGCCGCCGTACTTCACCGCGTTGTCCAGCAGCACGTCCAGCACCTGCGCCAGGTCCGACTCGGGGCAGCGCACCAGCACCGCCAACGCGGGCGTGACCGGCAGCGGCACCTGCCAGAACCCCGCCCGCTCCACCGCCACCGCGCCCACGTCGGCCAGCTCCGGCTCACGCCCGCCCGCCGCGACCTCGGTCGCCGCGCTCTCCGCCGACGCCAGCGCGAGCAGCCCGTCCAGCAACGACTCCAGCCGCTCGATCTCCGCCATCCCGGCCGTGTACGCGCGCACGCCCTCCGGCTTGACCTGCCCGGCCAACGTGTCCATGCGCAGCCGCAACGCCGCCATCGGGTTGCGCAGCTGGTGCGACGCGTCCGCGATCAGCCGCCGCTGCTGGTCCGCCGCCTCCGTGACGGCGTCGGACATCCGGTTGAACGACTCCGACAGCTCCCGCACCTCCGGCGGCCCGCTGCTGCCCGGCACGTGCGCCCGCCGCTCGCCCGCGGCCACCGCCCGCACGCCCACCGCCAGCTCCGCCAACGGCTTCAGCAGCCACCGCGTGACCGCCAGCACCAGCAGCACCGAGGCGACGGCCGCCGCCAGCGCGCCACCGAGGACCAGCAGCCACCGGGCCGTCACGTCCGCCGCCGCGCGCTCCACCGACGCCCGCAGCACGACCGCGCCGGCCACCCGGGTCCCCGTGCCCACCGGGCGGGCGAACACCACGTGCCCCGACGACCACGGCTTCACCGTCGGCACCGGGGGCGTGGGCTGGTTGCGCAACGCGGCGTCCAGCACCTGGGCCAACGCGGGGTCGTCCGCGGTCAGCCCCGCCTGCGCGACCGGCCGCCGCCGCGCGTCGACCACCACCACCGCGTCGCCGTACAGCTCGACGTACGCGGCGACCTCGTCGGCCAGCGCCGCGTTGTCGCCCGTGGTCTCGGCCTGCTGGGCGAGCGCGGCGAACCGGTCCAGGTCGCCGGTGCGGGCCAGCACGAACCGCTGGGTGCGCTCGGCGGCCGTGGCCGACAGCAGCGGCCCGGCGAACGCCGCCACGGCCGCGGCCGAGAACAGCAGCAGCACGAGCAGCAGGCGGCGGCGCATTCACCCACCGAGCCGGTAGCCGAAACCGCGGATGGTGGTGAGCAGGCCGGGGCGGTCCAGCTTGGCCCGCAGACCCGCCAGGTGCACGTCCAACGACCGCGACACGGCCAGGTACGCGTCGCCCCACACCTCGTCCATGAGCTGCTGGCGGCTCACCGCCGTGCCCGCGCGGCCGGCCAGCGCGGCGAGCACGTCGAACTCCTTCGTGGTCAACGACACCTCCCGGTCGCCGACCACCACCCGCCTGCCCTCCAGGTCGATCTCCACGTCGCCGACCCGGACCCGGCGGTCCCTCGGTCCGGTGAGCGCCGCGCTGCGCCGCGCGACCGCGTCCATCCGGGCCAGCAGCTCGCCGAGCCGCACGGGTTTCACCAGGTAGTCGTCGGCGCCCAGGCGCAGGCCGCGCACCACCGACCGCTCGTCGCCCCGCGCCGTGAGCACCAGCACGGGCACCGGCGAGACCTTGCGGATCTTGCGCAGCACCTCCAGCCCGTCGGTGTCCGGCAGGCCGAGGTCGAGCAGCAGCAGGTCGAAGTCGCGGTGCACGAGCAGCGCGTCCGAGCCCCGCGCCACCCTCGTGGGCCGGTGGTCGTTGCCCTCCAGCGCCTCGACCAGCGCGTCGGCGACCCCGTCGTCGTCCTCGACCAGCAGCACGCGCACCCGGCCACCCCCTTTTTGGTAGGGGCGATTATGGCGTCCGGGGTGTAAACAGGTGCCTGTGAGCATTGACGAGCACGTGCCCGCCCTCCTGCTGGACGAGGCCAGTGAGGCGCTCGAAGAGCTGGCGAGCGTGCTCGCCGACGGGCAGAGCCTGGCCGAGGCCCTCCAGCAGCTGGCGGAGTCGGCGTCGCGGATCATCCCGGACGCCGAGCACGTCAGCGTGACCGTCGTCGGGCCCGAGGGCCCGACCACGGCGGCGGCCACCGACCCCAAGGTGGTCGCCATCGACACCGACCAGTACGTGGTCGGCAACGGTCCGTGCCTGGAGGCGGCGCGCACCCAGCGGCCCGTCCGGGCGACCCCCGAGGACGGCCGGGAGCGGTGGCCGGAGTTCGCGGCCGCCGCCGAGGAGGCGGGCGTGTGCGCGTACCTGTCCGCGCCGATCGTGGTCGAGGACACGGTGCTCGGCTCCCTGAACATGTACAGCTCCGACCCGCGGGCGTTCGACCCGTTCGACGAGGCGCTGGTGCGGCTGTTCGTCACGGCCGCGTCCACCTCGATCACCGGGTTCAGCCGGTACGAGCGCTCCCGCCGCCTGATCGAGAACCTCCAGCACGCGCTGGAGTCGCGGGCGGAGATCGACCAGGCCAAGGGCGTGCTGATGGCCGCGTACGGCATCGACGCCGAGGAGGCGTTCGGCCGGCTGGTGGTCGAATCGCAACAGCACAACACCAAGCTGCGCGACGTGGCGCGCAACCTGCTCGATTCGGTGCGCAAGCCCTGACCGCCGACAATGGTCGCCGGCGCGATTCCGCGGAATTCGGCGACCGCGACGGGTGAAGTGCCGCAAATCGGTCGTCACCGCCCGGTTCCGGCGGCGCGGCCCTTTCCGGTTCTTCCCGGGAAAGCCGCGCCGCATCGGTCCGTCAGGCTCGGCGACGCGCGCGGCGCAGGTGGTAGAACGTGCCGACGCCCATCGCGAGCAGCGCGCCGGCCAGCAGCAGCGCGCCCTTGACCTCGGCCCCGGTGTAGGCGAGCTTGCCGCCCTGGTCCGGGTAGCCCACGGGGACCACGGCCTGCGTCGACGTCGTCGTGGACGTGGCCGACGTCCCGGTGGTCGTGGTGCCGCCGCCGGACGCGGTCGTGGTGGTGGTGCCGGAGCCGCCCGTGGGGGTGGTGGTCGTCGTCGGCTCGGTCGTCGAGATGTCGGTGGTCGTCGTGGTGGTGGGTCCGGTGGTGGTGCCGCCCTCGACGGTGAACTCGTGCAGCCGCGTGGCCTGGCCGGGCAGCAGCGTGCACGGCGAGACGAAGGTGCCAAGGCCCGTTTCCGAGCCGTCGGCCTTGCGCGGGGTGAGGGTGACCTCGAAGTCGCCGACGTCGATGGTGGTGAAGCCCGCGGCCGGGAACGCCACCGGCGGCGTGCCGCCCGTGGCCACCGTGTCGAACGGGCCCGACGCCGGCACGGTGGTCAGCCCCACGGTGAGGTCGGCGTTGATGTCGTACACCGTGCCCGCGTTGTCCGCCCGGGTCGTCGCCCGCGCCGTGCCCTCCACGGTCGCCGCGCCCACGAGCGCCAGGCCCTCGGTCGCCGTGGCCGGGACGGTGGCGGTCGCGGTCACCGTCGTGGCCGGGGTCGGCTGGTTCACCACCGCCGAGTCGGGCAGGTCGGCCACCTCGATGTGGACGGACATCTCCTGGTCGCCGATCAGCGGGAACGGGCAGGTGTAGACCAGCGTCAGCGACGCCGTCGCGGCGTTGCCGACGCCCGCGCCCACCAGGGCCGAACCGCCGACCACCACCGCGCCGACGGCCAGCGCGGCCACCCTGTCTCGCACTCTCATGGCAGGTCTCCCCGGGACGACCGAGCGGGCCGGTGGTGGCACCGGCCCGCGACGGTGTGGTGTGGTCACCGCTGGTGGGCGCTCACGCGGGCGCCACGGTGAACGTGTGGAGCAGCGTGTTCTGGTTCGGCTTCAGCGTGCAGTTGGAGGTGAACGTGCCCAGGCCGGTCAGGCCGCCGCTGGACGTGCGCGGCGTCAGCGTGGTGCTGAACGCGCCCAGCCGGACCGTGCTCACGCCCGCCGTGGTGAAGGTCAGCGACGGCGTGCCGCCCGTGGCGACGGTGTTGAACGACCCCGCGAGCGGGATGTTGGTCTTGGCCACCGTCAGGTTCGCCACGACCGGGACCGGCGTGCCGGCGTTGTCCACCGTCACCTGCGACCGGGCGGTGCCCTCCACGGTCGAGGCGCCCACCAGCCGCAGGCCGCTCGTCGCGGTCGCCGGGACCGTCGCGGTGGCGGTGACCTTGGTCGGCGGGACCGGCTGGCCGACCACCGCCGAGTCGGCCAGGTCGGCGACCTGGATGCGCACGGTCATGTCCTGCGTGCCGATCAGCGGGAACGGGCAGCTGTAGGCGAGGGTGAGGCTGGCGGTGGCGGCCGCGCCGGTGCCCGCGCCGGCGAACGTCACCGCGCCGGCGACGGCGGCCGCGACCGCGATCATGCCGACGACCGTACGGCCAGTTCGTTTCTGCATGTGCGTCTCCTCGTCGAGAGCAGTGCGGAAAACAGTTGGTTCGGAGTGCCGCAGGGGCTACTGGTCAGTAAAGTAGCTATGTCGGGCAGGTTCGGCAAGCATTCTTTTCGGCGTTTCCGAGGGTGTGTCAGGTTCTACAAAAGGGTCCGAAAGACTTATCACGCGCGTGACAAAGAATCGACCGGACTTGTCGCGCCGCAGCCGCGGAAGTAGTTTCGAAGAATGAGCGGAGCGGGGTCGTGAGGATCGCGGCGGTGCTGGCCGCCCTCATCGCGGTGCTGGCCGCGTCGACGTCCCCGGCGCCGGTCGTGCGGCACGGGGAGGGGCCCGCGCCGCGGCCCGTCGCGGGGATCCGGGTGTCCTACCAGGTCGACGGCGTGACGCGGATCGCCAAGCTCCAATCCGACCTCGTCATCGGTCCCGGCAGGCTGGACGCCGAGATCGACCTCGCGTCCGGCACGATCACCGGGGACCTGTGGCTGCCTCCGGCCGACGGCTACTTCGTCGTCTTCGGCTTCGTGCCGACCACGGCGCGCACCACGCTGACCCCGGTCGGCCGGGTGTCCGGCACGATCAGCGAGGGGCAGGTCGAAGCGCGCGCCGAGGTCGACATCGGGCTCGGCGACGTCGCGGTGAACGAGCAGCCGCTGGACGCCGGTCCGGCGTGCGCGACCGCCGAACCGGCGTCGCTGGGGCTCGCGGGTCCCTTCGAGCTGGCGCAGATGCGGCTGACGGGCGTCTACGCGATCCCGTCGTTCGGAAACTGCCTGGGGCGCGAGCGGCTCGACCCGCTGTTCACCGGTCTGATCTCCGGGCCGGGCAACGCCATCGACCTCACGCTGACCTTGCTCCCGACCCCGTGAACCCGGTCGCGCCCGCCGCCGGCTGCCCGTTCAGCAGCCGCGAGGCGCGCAGCGCGATGCCCATGTCGAACAACGCGTCCGGGTCGTGCAGCCGATCGCCGAACAGCTCCTCCAGCTGCCGCAGGCGGTAGCGCACCGTCTGCGGGTGCACGGCCAGGCTCGACGCCACCTCCGGCGCGCTGCCCCGGGTCTCCACCCACGCCGTCATCGTCTCCCTCATCCGCTGCTGCTGCTTCGGCGTCAGCCCCTCCAGCGGGGCCAGCGTCCGCCGCACCAGCTGCCGCACCAGCTCCTCGTCCCCGAGCAGCAGCAGGGTCGACAGGTGTTCGGAGGCGTCCACCATCGGCCGGTCCTCGATCACGCCCGACTGGATCAGCGTGATGGTGCGGCGCGCCCAGCGCAGCGACTGCCGTGCCGAGGCCAGCGGCACGACCGGGCCGACGGCCGCGCGCCAGCCGCCGAGCTTCTGCTCCAGCGCGACGAGCTGCCGTTCCGGGTCGGTGAGCAGCAGGCACGGCTCGCTGCCCTCCAGGTCCATCAGGATGTCCTCGTGCAGCGCCGGGATCGGGAGCTGGTGCTGGTCGGTGCGCCGTTCCAGCGCCACCACGAGCACCTTGTCCGGCAGCGGCCAGTGCGCGGCCTCGGCCAGCTCCGCCAGCGCGTTCGGGTGGTAGCCGGGCTCGCCCAGCAGCAGCTCCAGCAACCGCTTGCGCCGCCGCTGCACCGCGCCCGCGTGCCGGGCCTGGGCCTCGGCGTAACCCTCCATCGAGCGCAGCGACAGCTCGTCGATGTAGGCGAAGATCGCCTCCGCGATCAGGCACATGGTGGCCAGCGGCACGCGCTCGGTCTGCCCGAACTCGGAGATCCGCCGCCACGCGACCCGCGCGCCGATCCGGTAGGCGGTCTGGAGCAGGTCGAGGCTGCGGCCCGCGCTGACCTCCAGCTTGCCGAGCATGCGGAACAGCTTCGCCCGGTCCTCGCGCTGCGCGGTCGGGTCGACCATCCGGTCGATGAACTGGTGGATCGCCTGTTCCACCCCCTCGACCACCACTTGGCCGAACATCCCCTCCAGCTTCTGCGAATACTCGGCGATCTGGTTCTGGATTTCCCGGACCATGTCCACGGCCACGTCGCCCGCCCTGGCGCGGAACTTCGGCGCCAGGTCGGCGGGCAGTTGCTCCCACAGGTCCGCGTTCCCGATGAGCGGTAACTCGGAGGCGGTGACTTCTCCGGTTCTGTTCATGCTGCTCGCCCACCACCAAACGGTCGGGTGTGATTCCGAACACTGTATTTTTGATCATGAAAAGTTGTCAACCACGCGCACGGGTGTGACAAAGACGCCGGTGGCCGGTGGTCCGACCGGTCGTGCACCGGCAGTGACCGCCGGAGCGCCTGATCGGGTGGGAAGGGCTGCTCCATTGCGGTGTGGTGCCGCGCCCGAATGCGTTCCGGTGCCTCTGCCACGCCCGTGCCCCCGATTCTCGACAACCCGTCAACGCATAGTCCGGGCACGAGTCGGGACGCCAGGTCGCACACGTCTTTGTGCATCCACGTGAGTGTTCGTCACCCCGTTTTTGTCACGCTCCTGACAATTCCCGGCGATCCTTGTGCGCGGCCACGTCCGTCAGTAACGTACCCGCCGGTAACGTGATTTCCGGTTTATTCCACGTATCCCCGGAGAACGCCGTGGTATTGCGTCGACGCCTGTTGGGGCTGCTGTTGGCCGCGCTCCTGGTCGCGGCGTGCGGCGTGTCCGTCGCGGCCTACCGGAAGGCGTTCGCCTCGCGGGTGGCGGTGCTGCTGCGCACCGACCACGTCGGCAACCAGCTCCAGCGCGACTCGGACGTGAAGCTGCTCGGCGTGCCGGTGGGGGAGGTGCGCGCCATCCGCTCGCGCGGCGACGGCGCGGAGGTGGAGCTGGCCCTGCGCCCCGACCAGGTGCGCCGCATCCCGGCGAACGTGACCGCCCGGCTGCTGCCCAAGACCCTGTTCGGCGAGCGGTTCGTCAGCCTGGAACCGCCCGCCGACCCGACCGGCTCGCTCGGCGAGGGCGACGTGATCGAGCAGGACCGCACGTCCGCCGCGATCGAGCTGGAACGGGTGCTCACCGACCTGATGCCCACGTTGCAGGCGGTCCGGCCGGACAAGCTCGCCGCCGCGCTCACCTCGGCGGCCCGGGCGCTGCGCGGTCGCGGGGCGACCCTGGGGCAGGCGATCGCGCGGCTCGACGCGTACCTGCGCGAGCTGAACCCGCAGCTCCCGGTGCTCCAGGAGGACATCACCCGGTTCGCCGACGTCGCCGGGGTGTACGCGGACGCCGGCCCGGACCTGGTGCGGGCGCTGGCGGACGCCACCGCGGTCAGCCGCACGCTCGCCGACCAGCGCGCGAACCTCGACGCCGTGTACGGCAGCCTCACGACCGCCGCCGCGGACCTCACCGGGTTCGTCCGCGCCCACGGCGAGACCGCGGTCGCGCTGGCCGACCGCGCCCGGCCGACGCTCGAACTGGTCGCCACCTACTCGCCCGAGTTCCCGTGCGTGCTCGCCGCCGTCAACGCCCTCCGGCCGCGCATGGACGAGGTGCTGGGCAAGGGCACCGACCAGCCGGGCGTGCACGCCGAGGTCACCGTCGTCCCGCCGGGCGAGGCGTACGTGCCCGGCCGGGACGAGCCGGCGCACCGGCGCGGCGGCGGACCGCACTGCCCGACCGGCCCGCTCACCGCCGTGGCCCCGGACCGGGTGCCCGACTGGGCCGGCCTGCTGATGGGAGCCCGATGAGACCCCTCGCCGCGCCGCTGACGAAGTTCCTGGTGTTCGCCGCGGTCACGATCGCCGCGACCGCCTTCCTGGCGGCGACCATCGCGGGCAGCCGGGTCGGCGGCACCGTCGCCTACACCGCGCGGTTCACCGACGTCACGGCGTTGGCCGAGGGCGACGACGTGCGCATGTCCGGGGTCAAGGTCGGCCAGGTCGAGTCGCTGGAGCTGGTGGACGACCGGTTCGTGGACGTCGGGTTCTCCGTCGCGGACGGCAGGCGGCTGTCCGCCGACGTCACCGCCACCGTCAAGTACCGCAACCTGGTGGGGCAGCGGTACGTCGCGCTGGAGCAGCCCGCCGGGCGGGTCGACGCCACGCTGCCGCCCGGTGGCCTGATCCCGGTCGAGCGGACCACGCCCGCGCTCGACCTGACCGCGTTGTTCAACGGCTTCAAGCCGCTGTTCCAGGCGCTGAACCCGGAGGACGTGAACAAGCTCTCCCTGGAGATCGTCCAGGTGCTCCAGGGCGAGGGCGGCACGGTGGAGAGCCTGCTCGCGCACACCGCGTCGCTCACCACCGCGCTGGCCGCCAAGGACGACGTGATCGGCGAGGTGGTCGAGAACCTCAACGCGGTGCTGGAGACGGTCGAGTCGCGCGACGACCGGCTCGACGCCCTGCTCACGTCGATGAGGCAGCTCGTGTCCGGGTTCGCCGCCGACCGGCAGCCGATCGGCGACGCCATCACCGGCCTGGCCGCGTTGAGCGACAGCACCGCGTCGCTGCTGGAGCAGGGCCGCCAACCGCTCAAGGACGACATCGCCGCGCTCGGGCTGCTCGCGGGCACCCTCGGCGACGCGCCGGAGCTGGAGCCGTTCCTGCGCACCCTGCCGGTGAAGTTCGAGGCCATCGGCCGCACCGCGTCCTACGGCTCCTGGCTCAACTTCTACCTGTGCTTCGCCTCCTCGCAGGCGCCGCCCGCGCCCGGCGGCCCGCCGGTCGGCATCCCCGTGACCGAATCGAGGTGTCACCGATGACCCGCAGACCGGTGCTGCTGGGAGCCGTCGGGCTCCTGGTCGTCGCGGTCACCGCCCTGCTCACCTTCTTCCTGGAGGACCTGCCGTTCTTCGGCGGCGGCGCCGTGCACACCGCCGACTTCACCGAGGCGGCCGGCCTGCGCGTGGACGACGAGGTCCGCGTCGCGGGCCTGAAGGTCGGCGCGGTCACCGACGTCGGGCTGCACGAGGGCCGGGTGCGGGTGGCGTTCCGGGTCGAGGGCGTCGAGCTGGGCGACCGCAGCCGGGCCGAGATCCGGATCAAGACCCTGCTCGGGCAGAAGTACCTGGCGCTGGAACCCGCGGGCCACGACCCGCTCACCGGCGCCATCCCGGTCGAGCGCACCACCTCGCCGTACGACGTGGTCGAGGCGTTCAACGGGCTCTCGGCCACGGTCGCGGCGATCGACACGGACCGGCTCGCGGAGAGCTTCCGGGTGCTGTCGGACGCCTTCCGCGACTCGCCCGAGCACGTGCGGCAGGCGTTGGACGGCCTGTCGGCGCTGTCGAAGACGATCTCGTCCCGCGACGAGCAGCTGGCGTCGCTGGTCGAGGGCGCGAACCGGGTCAGCGGGGTGCTGGCGGCGCGGAACGAGGACTTCGCCGCGCTCATCACCGACGGCAACCTGCTGCTGGAGGAGGTCGGGCGCCGCCGGGACGCCATCGCCCGGCTGCTGGACGGCACGCGGGAGCTGTCCCGGGAGTTGTCCGGCCTGGTCGCGGACAACCAGGAGCAGTTGCGGCCCGCGTTGGAGCGGCTGGAGCGCGTCACCGACGTGCTGCGGGACAACCAGGACGCGCTGGACCGGGGGCTCGCCCTGGCCGGGCCCTACTACCGGCTGCTCACCAACTCCCTGGGCAACGGCCGGTGGGTGGACACCTACCTGTGCGGCCTGGTCGTCGAGCCCGGCGCGCGGCGCGACTGCCCGCAGGGGGAGCGCTGATGTTCATCCGGACGCGGGCCGACCGCCGCCTCGTCATCGGGCTGGCGCAGTGGTACGCCGTGGTGCTCGTCGCGACCGCCGCGGTGTGGTGGGTCTTCCTCCAGCCCTCGCCGACCCGCGTGACGGCGCAGTTCGCCGCCGCCGTCGGCGTGTACGAAGGCTCGGACGTGCGGGTGCTCGGGGTGAAGGTGGGCCGGGTGGCCGCCGTGGCGCCCGACGGCGCGTCCGTGCGGGTGGACCTGGAGCTGGACGAGGGCGTGGACGTGCCCGCCGACGCCCGCGCCGTGATCGTGTCGCCGACCGTCGTGGCCGACCGGTACGTGCAGCTCACCCCCGTCTACACCGGCGGCGACAAGCTCGCCCCCGGCGCGGTGATCCCGGCCGCGCGGACCGCGGGCACGGTCGAGCTGGACGAGCTGTACGCGAGCCTGGACCGGGTGCTGACCGCGCTCGGCCCGGAGGGCGCGAACCGCGAGGGCGCGCTGTCCGACCTCCTGCGCACGGGCGCGGCCAACCTCGACGGGACGGGCGGCGCGCTGAACGAGTCGGTCCGGCAGCTCGCGGACGCGGCCCGGACGTTGGCCGGGTCGCGCGAGGACCTGTTCGGCACCGTGGACCACCTCCAGCGGTTCACCTCCGTGCTCGCGGCCGACGACGAGCAGGTGGGGCGGCTGGTCGACCAGCTGGCCGACGTGTCCGGCTTCTTCGCCGCCGAACGGGAGGATCTCGGCGCGGCGCTGGGCGAGCTGGCCACGGCCCTGGAGCAGGTGCGGGACTTCGTGCACGACAACCGCGACCGGGTGCGGTCCACGGTGGACGACCTCGCCGCGTTGACCGGGGTGCTCGTCCGGCAGCAGCAGTCGCTGGCGGAGGTGGTCGAGGTCGCGCCCGTCGCGCTGCACAACGTGGTCGACGCCTACGACCCGCGGACCGGGACGTTGACCGCGCGGGCCAACCTGGACGAGTTCGTGGCCGACCTGCTCAGCGTGCCGGGGGGTGCGCGGTGATGCGGTGGGCGGCGCTGGCGCTCGTGCTCGTGCTGACCGGGTGCTCGGCCACGCCGAGCGCGTACGACCTGCCGCTGCCCGGCGGCGCGGACCTCGGCGACCGGCCGTACCGGGTGACCGTCGAGTTCGACGACGTGCTCGACCTCGTGCCGCAGGCCGGGGTGAAGGTGGACGACGTGCCGGTGGGCAAGGTCGAGGACATCGCGTTGTCCGAGGACGGCTCGACGGCGCTGGTGCGGGTCGCGGTGCGCGGTGACGTGCTGCTGCCGGCCAACGCGCTGGCCCTGCTGCGGCAGTCGAGCCTGCTGGGCGAGAAGTACGTGGAGCTGGTCGCGCCGGCCGAGCGGTCGGCGTCGCCGCTGGTGGACGGCGCGCTGATCCCCGTGACCCGGACCAACCGCAACCCCGAGGTGGAGGAGGTGTTCGGCGCGCTGTCGATGCTGCTCAACGGCGGCGGGATCGGGCAGCTCCAGGAGATCTCGCGGGAGCTGAGCGCGGCGTTGTCCGGCAACGAGGCCGCGGTGCGGTCGCTGCTGTCCACCCTGGACACGTTCGTGGGGGCGCTGGACTCGCACAAGGGCGAGATCACCCGTGCGCTGGACGGGATGAACCGCCTCGCGTCCGCTTTGGAGTCCCGGAAGGACGACATCGGCGAGGTGCTGGACGGGCTGGAGCCGGGGTTGCGGGTGCTGCACGAGCAGCGCGGGCAGCTCGTCGGGCTGCTGGACGCGGTGGACGAGCTGTCCGACGTGGCCGTGGACACCGTCGACCGGAGCCGGGACGACCTGGTGGCCGACCTGCGGGCGCTGGAGCCGACGCTGCGGCGGCTCGCCGAGTCCGGGCAGAACCTGCCGCAGTCGCTGGAGATGCTGCTGACGTTCCCGTTCACCGACGCGGTGCTGGACGGGATCAAGGGCGACTACCTCAACGCGTACCTGACGCTGACCCCGCCGGGAGGCCGTCGATGATCACCGGGCGGACCAGGGTGCGGATCGCGTTGTTCGTCGTCGTCGCGCTGCTCGGCGTCAGCTACGTGAGCGCCAGGTACGCCGGGCTCGTGGTGGTGGACGACGGGTACGTGGTGCGGCTGGAGCTGGCCCGGACCGGCGGGCTGTTCACCGGCGGCGAGGTGACGTACCGGGGCGTGCCGGTGGGCCGGGTCGGTCCCGTGCGGCTGGGCGACGGGCAGGTCGAGGTCGAGTTGCGCATCGCGGCGGGCGCGCCGCCCATCCCGGCCGACCTGGACGCCGTGGTGGCCAACCGGTCGGCGGTGGGCGAGCAGTACGTCGACCTGCGACCGCGGGGCGGCGGTGGGCCGTTCCTGGGTGACGGCTCGGTGATCCCGCGGGCGCGCACCACGCTGCCGTTGCCGGTGGAGCGGGTGCTGACGAGCCTGGACGACCTGGCCCGCTCGGTGCCGCAGGACTCGTTGCGGACCGTGGTGGACGAGCTGGACCAGGCGTTGCGGGGGACCGGGCCGGACCTCCAGGCGCTGCTGGACGCCACGGCGGAGTTCGTGGCGACCGCGACCGCCCACCTGCCGCAGACCACCCGGCTGCTCACCGACTCGGCCACCGTGCTGCGGACGCAGGTGGACCACGCGGCGGCGATCGAGTCGTTCGCGGACAGCGCCCTGCTGGTGGCGGCGCGGCTGCGGGCGGGCGACGGGGACCTGCGGCGGCTGATCGGGGCCGTGCCCGGGGCGTCGGCGCAGGTCAGCGTCCTGCTGCGGGAGTCGGGGCCGAACCTCGGGGTCGTCCTGGCGAACCTCCTGACCACGGCCGACGTGCTGGTCACGCGGCAGGGGGCGGTGGAGGAGGTGCTGGTGACGCTGCCGGACGCGGTGTCGGTGGGCGCGTCCACGCTGGCGTCCGGGCAGGCGCGGTTCGGGCTGGCGCTGACGTTCTTCGAGCCCCCGCCGTGCGAGGCGGGCTACGAGGGCACCCGGCGGCGGAGCGGGCTGGACACGTCCGCCGGCCCGTTCAACACGAGCGCGGCGTGCACCCTCCCGCGCGGCTCGGCGACCAACGTCCGGGGCTCCCACAACGCCCCGCGCTGACCTGAGCGTTGAACTCGGGGTACCTGAACGTAGGACACACGCGTTCTGAACGTAGGACACACGCG